>NZ_PNCU01000066.1:0-10857 GCF_005886915.1 Pseudoalteromonas sp. S3776
TTATTATACCAACCCGCATAAGTAAGTGATCTGTTCTGAGGATGGAAAAACGTGTTGATAGCAAGGCAAAAAATTCGCTATTTAGTTGTTCTCGGCAATTGCTCCTGCATTGCTCTACCTTCTGCATCCATGCAGTCGTAAATAAGAATTTTTTAACGCAGATAACGACACATTTAGCCCCGCAAAACGATTAAATATTATTGCGGATTGGTATTAGAATCCGTTTAACGTTCAACATGCTCTACGGACTATGTCGGCTATTATGCCCTATAAACCAAAAAGCACATAGCTGCAAACGCTATGTGCTTTTTAAGGTACAGTAATAGCTAGCCTTGTTGGCGTTGCACGTTCTCAAATGCAAGTTGCACATTTTGAGAAAAAATCTCAATTAAATTACGTTGCGTATCGGTTATATTTTTAGGGATCCCCGATATAAATAGCATCGAATTATGATTGTACTCGCTGCTACAATAAGCAAATAAATAGTTGTCTTTATAGATTATGCTCTTATCTTCAAGTGCTTTATGGCAGGCTTCTAATTGCTCACTAGGAAGTACATCATCCAAAACTTTACCTTCGCTTTTTTCAAACTCTCCCGTAGCAGAGCGAACAATCAACTTATCGTTACTACTGTCTTCAATATTTTGAGCAACCAATGTTGTTGCATAAACGGCTTGATCCGCAATGCCTAGTAAAGAAGTAAGTTGCTGCATTACTCCTTCCATAAACTGCTCAATTGAACGCGTCGCAAAAATATCCCGCGAGGCAATAATGATTTTTTCAAGCCCTTCGCGAGATTGTTCTATAGAAATAATATCGCGATACGAGCGCAGGCTTGACATAATAACAGTAAACAGCTTTTGCGCTGTCAACTCTGTTTTTGATTTGTAATCATTAATATCATAATTAATAATAACTTGACGTTCAGGTGCTTGCCCTGGCTGACCTGTTCTTAAAATAATACGAATATGATTATTGTTAGCTTCTTCGCGGATAAATTTAGCAACTTGCAACCCGGCATCATCGGTTTCCATTACTACATCTAGCAGTACAATAGCGGCATCTGGGTGCGCATTTATTAATTCTTTTGCTTCAGCGCCTGAATATGCGCTTAAAAACTCTAAACGTTTATTCTGAAATTCAAAATCACTCAACGCAAGCTTTGTAACAGCATGAACTTCAGGTTCGTCATCAACGATTAATACTTTCCAAGTGCCAAGCTCTACTTCACTTTCTAACTCTTCTGGCTCATCTGAAAATAAAAAATCACCCATCATATTAAAAGTTCCTTAATGCATTTATAGAACACACATCATGGCTGTTTGTTGTCAAATTAAGGCCATTGTGCGAGCGTTACACGATCGTTATTTCCCAAGTCTTTTACTGTTTTAATATTTATATACGCCATTTGCTCAAACAAATGTCGAACAGCTTCACCCTGTTCAAAACCATGTTCTATTAAAAGATAGCCACTCGCGAGCAAATAGTCACGTGATTGTGTAATTATTTGTTTTATATCAGCCATTCCAGCCTCATCGGCCACTAATGCAGAAAGCGGTTCAAAGCGCACATCCCCTTCTTTTAAATGCTTATCGTCGTGCTCAATATAAGGGGGGTTGGTAACAATTAAATTAAACTGCTCATTTTTCAGCGCGCTAAACCAGTTACTTTGCTTAACTTGCACATTATTAATCGCTAAACGCTGCTGATTACGCGTCGCTAAGGCCACTGCATCTGCTACTTTGTCTACTGCGGTAATATGCCACTTTGGCATTTCACTGCCCAGTGCAAGTGCAATAGCACCAGTCCCAGTGCCTAAATCAAGCACTTTAGCTTGCTCAGGCATGGCAAGCTCTAAAGCGTGTTCAACTAAGGTTTCAGTATCCGGTCTAGGAATAAGCGTCGTGGCATTTACCTCTAGGGGTAAGCTCCAAAATTCGCGCTCACCAATAATATGCGCTACGGGCTCACCGTTTAAACGCCGCTGACAAAATTCATCATATTGGCGCAGCTCATCGCTACTAAGCAGCTTATCTGGCCATGTAAATAAATAACTGCGAGGCTTTTGAAGAACGTGTAATAACAGTACTTGTGCATCTAATTTGGCACTGTCACTTGTTGGTGCAAGTATGTTTGCACCAACCGCGATTGCCTGCTCAAGAGTGTGACTCACAATTACTCATCGCCCATGGCGGCAAGTAAATCGGCCTGATGCTCTTGCATTAATGGGTCAATAATTGCGCCTAAATCACCGGTTACCACTTCGTTTAAGCGATAAAGCGTTAAATTAATACGGTGATCGGTAATACGCCCTTGCGGGTAGTTGTAAGTACGAATACGCTCTGAGCGGTCGCCACTTCCCACTAAATTACGACGTTCAGAAGCTTCTTCGGCTTGGCGTTTTTCATCTTCGGCCTGCTGTAAGCGCGCAGAAAGCACCGACATCGCTTTAGCACGGTTTTTATGTTGCGAACGCTCATCCTGACACTCAACCACCACGCCTGTTGGAATATGAGTAATACGAATTGCAGAATCGGTTTTATTTACGTGCTGCCCACCGGCACCCGAGGCTCTAAATGTATCTACTTTTATATCAGCAGTGTTTATTTCAATGGCTTCGGCTTCTGGAATTTCAGCCATTACTGCTACCGTACACGCAGAGGTATGTACACGTCCTTGCGATTCAGTCTCTGGTACGCGTTGTACACGGTGAGCGCCCGATTCAAACTTAAGCTTACCGTACACGCCTTCGCCGCTAATATTTGCGATAACTTCTTTGTAGCCGCCGTGTTCACCTTCATTGGTGCTCACCACTTCCACTTTCCATTTTTGTGTTTCGGCGTAACGGCTGTACATTCTAAATAAATCGCCTGCAAAAATAGCCGCTTCGTCACCACCAGTACCGGCACGTACTTCTAAAAATACATTGTTGTTATCTTTAGGATCTTTTGGAAGCATAAGCACTTGTAGCTCATCTTCTAATGATAAAATTTGCGCTTTAGCTTCTTTGTATTCTTCTTGCGCCATTTCACGCATATCGGGATCAGAATCTTTTAGCATTTCTTCAGCAGTGGCGACGTCGTCTTGTGCTTGTTGGTATGCTAAAAATGTTTTTACAATTTCTTCAAGCTCAGAGTATTCTTTTGAAAGAGCACGAAAGCGGTTTTGATCACTAATGACCGACGGATCGCTCAGTAGTGCTTGTACTTCTTCGTAGCGTTCTACTAAGGTTTCTAATTTACGATATACAGACTCTTTCATTTAACTGTTATTCCTGATCAATACCTAACATTTTTTTCAACTGAGTTAGTTGAGCCACTTCACCTTTTTTAGCCGCATCTTGAATTGCACGGGTAGGCGCGTGCATTAAGCGGTTGGTTAATTTATTGGCCAACTCTAATATAATTTTTTCTGCATCTTTACCTGTATTTAGCTGACTAACCGCCCGCTCAACAAGTTCTGACTTAATGGTTTGTACGTCGTTTCGGTAGTGGCGAATTAAGTCAACCGAATCGAGAGAGCGAACCCACATTTCAAATTCTTTTACGCGCTCGCTTATTATTAATTGTGCTTGCTGTGCTGCCTGTTCACGCGCGGCCATATTCTCGCTTACAATGGCTTGTAAGTCATCAACGGAATATAAATAGGCCGCATCAAGCTCGCCTACTTGGCTTTCTATATCGCGCGGTACAGCTATATCAATAAACAGCATAGGCTTATGGCGGCGCTGTTTTAATGCTTGCTCTACTACCCCTTTACCTATAATTGGTAAGGTACTGGCTGTTGAGCTAATAACAATATCGGCTTTGTGCAAACGTTCAGGTAACTGCGCCAGCGCAATCACATCGGCCGATACTTCCTGCGCTAAACCGCGTGCACGCTCAATGGTTCTATTAGCAACCGTAATTTGTTGCGGCTCATTTTGGTATAAATGTTTAGCGACAAGCTCTATTGTTTCGCCGGCACCAATTAATAACACATTGGTTTTATCAAGCTTGCCGTAAATATGTTTTGCTAAATTAACCGCAGCAAACGCCACCGACACAGCACTGGCACCAATATCGGTGTCGGTACGAACTTGCTTAGCGACCGAAAAGGTTTTTTGGAACAACCTATCAAACTTAACGCCTACAGCATCATATGTTTTAGCGCTATGGTAAGCTTGCTTAATTTGCCCTAAAATTTGCGGCTCACCCAATACCAATGAATCTAAGCCGCACGCAACACGCATTAAATGATTAATAGCAGCATCACCTTGGTGGCAATATATATTTTTGCTCAGTTCGTGTTCATCCAAACCATGGAAACTGGCAAGCCACGCTAGCAATGCTTGGGAATTTGACTGCTCAAGGCTACAATAGATTTCGGTACGGTTACAGGTAGATACAATAACGGCTTCGTTAAAGTCGGCATGACCGCTTAATTGCTGGAGCGCCTCAGACATTTGCTCAGGCGAAAAAGCCACTTTTTCACGTAATTCTACGGATGCGGTTTTGTGATTAATACCAAGTGCTATGATGGTCATATTTGCCAAATATTGCTGCGCCCTACTTTAAAGGCGGCAATTTTACCAAAAATCAGCGGAATATGGAAAGTAAGGAACAACATTTGATTAGACATTATTTAATTTTATTCACTCTTTTTCTGTTTTTAGCGGGCTGCGCCCACAAAATTGATACAAAAACAACGCTTTACGATGATTGGAAACCTCGCTTAGCGGCGCAAAAAACCTGGCAAGCTCAAGGTAAGTTAGCGTTTATAAGTCCTGATGAGCGACAATCTGCAAACTTAAATTGGCAACAAGACGAAAAACAAAACAACTTAGTGCTCACTACGTTTATTGGTACACGCATATTGTCGTTAAAACAAACCCGCACAGGTGCGCTACTTGATTACGACGATAAAACATACACGGATACTAACGCTGCGTTATTATTGAAACGCTTAACCGGTTTTGATTTACCTGTTGATAACGCTGATAACTGGTTAAAAGGCACGTTAACCTCACAAACATTAAAAGTAGACGAACTTGGCCGTGCACAACAAGTTATCTGGTACGATAATACGAATAAAAAATGGCAAATAACGTATTCAAACTATAAACAGCAAGGTGGCTTTTGGGTCCCCGGCAATGTCACGCTAAAACACCAGCAAATTAAAATCAAAATTCAACTCTACAATTGGCAGTTTAATTAAGCATGAATACTCAAACGGCTTTTTCGGTCATTGCGCCGGCAAAACTCAACTTATTTTTACACATCAATGCACGTCGTGATGATGGCTATCACGAACTAGAAACTTTATTCACCTTTTTAAATTTTGGAGACACACTCGAATTTTCTGCTAATGAAAGCGCTACTATTTTAGTAACGGGTGATACTAAAGGCATAGCAGATTGCGATAATCTCATCTATAAAGCTGCTTTATTACTTAAAAAACATTGTCGTATTTCATCAGGTGTGAAAATAAATCTAATTAAACGCCTGCCTATGGGCGGCGGTGTTGGTGGCGGTTCGTCAGATGCTGCCACCACGTTACTTGCACTTAATAAAATGTGGGGTACTCAGCTAAGCATCGATGAATTAGCCAACCTAGGCTTGCAATTAGGTGCCGACGTACCGGTATTTATTCGTGGTAAAAGCGCCATAGCACACGGTATTGGCGAACAGTTGGTGGACGTAGAATTAGCGCAAAAATGGTATTGTGTAGTACACCCTAATCAACATGTAAGTACTGCTAAAATATTTACCCATCCAGATTTAAAACGCGACACACCAAAAATTTCAGGTGATTGGCAAACCCACAAGTTAACCAATGATTGTGAGCCTTTAGTTAAAAAGCTCTGCCCCGAGGTTGAAAAAACCCTGCAGTGGTTGCTAAAATACGCCCCGTCGAAGATGACCGGAACAGGTTCATGTTGTTTTGTCGAATTTGCTAGCCAAGTTCAAGCACAAGATGTACTTGATAACCTCCCCCATACTTGGCAGGGTTTTGTTGCTTCAAGCACAAATGTCTCACCTGCTCATACGGAGCTTGCCGCCATATTCGATCAATGAAGTAACGTACAAGTAATCATAAGTTAACGCGTAGTAGGTTTTACCTATTTACCCGTTAGTCCAAAAATTCAGTGCCTGAGGAACCCTACCGTGCCTGACATGAAGCTCTTCGCTGGTAACGCAACACCTGAGTTAGCTCAAAAAGTTGCAAAACGTTTGTATATTGAATTAGGCGATGCTGTTGTTGGCCGTTTTAGCGACGGTGAGATCAGTGTTCAAATAAATGAAAATGTTCGTGGCTCGGATGTTTTTATCTTGCAATCAACCTGTGCCCCTACTAACGATAACCTAATGGAACTTATCGTTATGGTTGATGCTCTACGCCGTGCATCAGCAGGTCGTATTACGGCCGTTATTCCTTATTTTGGTTATGCACGTCAAGACCGTCGAGTACGTTCTGCGCGCGTTCCAATTACCGCTAAAGTTGTTGCCGATTTCTTATCAAGTGTAGGTGTTGACCGCGTTCTTACGGTTGATTTACACGCCGAGCAAATCCAAGGCTTCTTTGATGTACCAGTAGATAACGTATTTGGTAGCCCTGTACTACTTGAAGATATGGAAGAGCGTGAGTTTGAAGACGTTGTTGTAGTATCACCAGATATTGGTGGTGTAGTGCGTGCCCGCGCTATTGCAAAACTACTTCACGATACAGACCTTGCTATTATTGATAAACGTCGCCCGCAAGCAAACGTTTCTCAAGTAATGCATATTATTGGTGATGTTGAAGGGCGCGACTGTATTATCGTAGATGATATGATTGATACCGGTGGCACCTTATGTAAAGCCGCAGAAGCACTTAAAGAACATGGTGCTAAACGCGTATTTGCCTATGCAACACACCCTATTTTATCGGGCAAAGCCGCAGAGAACATCCGTAACTCAGTAATCGATGAAGTGATTGTAACTGACTCAATTCCGTTATCTGATGAATTAAAAGCGCTTGATAAAGTAAAAGTACTGACACTTGCTGACATGTTAGCCGAAACAATTCGTCGCATCAGCAATGAAGAATCTATTTCAGCGATGTTTGAACACTAAAACCACGCATCTGCTTGAACATGTAAGCGCCTTTTGGCGCTTTTTTTGTATGTGTTGTTTATTTTATCGGGGGGTGGTGTTATGATAGCGCGCCTTTTGGGTAGGGACCTTGGTCGCAAAGGCCCTAACACTTTTAATTATTGGAGACATTATGTCTAACGAAACTTATACTTACAACGCTGAACTTCGCGTAGAAACTGGTACTGGTGCGAGCCGCCGCCTACGTCGCGAAGACAAAGTACCTGCTATCCTTTACGGTGCAGATAAAGAAGCGGTATCGCTTACTCTTGCTCATAAAGACATGATCAAAGCACAAGAAAGCGAAGGTTTTTACACGCACATTCTTACGCTAAATGTTGGCGGCGAGTCTGTTGAAGCTATCTTAAAAGATATTCAACGTCACCCATTCAAGCCAAAAATCACTCACCTTGATTTCCAACGTGTAGATGCAACTCACAAACTAGTAACTAAAGTTCCTCTTCACTTCATCGGTGAAGAAGTAGTAACTAAAGCTGGCGCAACTGTTGTTCACCAGTTAACTGAAGTTGAGATTTCTTGTCTTCCTAAAGCGTTACCAGAATTCGTTGAAGTTAACGTTTCTAACTTAGTAGTTGGTGATTCAGTTCACATCTCTGACCTTGAGCTTCCTGCAGGCGTTCAGTCTGTTGAGCTAGGTAAAGGCGAAGGCCATAACCTGTCAGTAGTAACTATCAAAGCTAACAAAGCAGCTCCAGCTGAAGAAGAAGCTTCAGACGCTGCTGAATAATATTTAAGGTCTTGCACCTTGAATTCTATTCAAATGCTTGTGGGCCTGGCTAATCCAGGCCCCGAATACGCAAACACACGCCACAATGCAGGTGCTTGGTTTATTGAAGAACTCGCAGCACGCTACAACTGCACGCTCAAACACGATCCTAAATATCACGGCCTAACAGGCAAAGTGATCATCCAAGGCCAAGAATTCAAATTATTGATCCCCACCACCTACATGAACTTAAGTGGTAAAGCGGTCGGTAGTTTAGCCAATTTTTTCAAAATCCCCGTGGAAAACATACTCGTTGCCCATGACGAAATGGATTTAGACCCAGGCGTTGCCAAACTTAAAAAAGGCGGCGGCCATGGCGGTCATAATGGCTTAAAAGACATTATTGCAAAAATGGCAAACCAAAAAGATTTTATGCGCTTACGCATAGGTATCGGTCATCCAGGGCATCGTGAAATGGTCACAGGTTGGGTGCTTGGAAAAGCCCCCAAAGAAGACCAAGAAAAAATGGATGCAGCGGTTGATGAAGCAGTTCGTTGTATGGAAATACTTGCAAAAGATGGTGTGTTAAAAGCACAAAACAGACTACATTCTTTTAAACCATAATCGTTTAAACGAATCTTAACAAGGTATCTTACTATGGGTTTTAAATGTGGCATCGTTGGCTTGCCTAATGTTGGTAAATCAACGCTTTTTAATGCACTAACTAAAGCGGGTATTGAAGCCGCTAACTTTCCTTTTTGTACCATCGAACCTAACACAGGTGTAGTACCGGTACCCGATCCTCGCTTAGACGAGCTAGCAAAAATTGTAAATCCTCAACGTATTCTACCTACTAGTATGGAATTTGTTGATATTGCTGGTTTAGTAAAAGGCGCATCGAAAGGTGAAGGTTTAGGAAACCAATTTTTAGCAAACATCCGTGAAACGGATGCAATTGGCCATGTAGTTCGCTGTTTTGAAGACGAAAACGTAATTCACGTTGCAGGCACTATTGACCCTGCTGACGATATTGACGTTATCAATACCGAATTAGTACTTGCCGATATGGACAGTGCTGATAAAGCCATTTTCCGTAATGCTAAAAAAGCGAAAGGCGGCGATAAAGACGCTAAAGAGCAAAATGCAGTACTTGAAAAAGTTAAAGCACATTTAGACGAAGGCTTAACACTTCGTTCTTTAGAGCTTACTAAAGAAGAAAAAGCAGCAATTAGCTCAATTAACTTCTTAACTATTAAACCTACCATGTACATAGCTAACGTAGCTGAAGATGGCTTTGAAAATAATCCACACCTTGATCGTGTGCGCGCTATTGCAGAGTCTGAAGACGCGGTTGTTATTCCGGTGTGTGCAGCAATTGAGTCTGAGCTTTCTGAACTAGATGAAGAAGACAAGCTTGAATTTATGGCTGACCTAGGCTTAGACGAACCAGGCCTAAACCGAGTAATTCGTGGTGGATACGAGCTACTACATTTGCAAACCTACTTCACTGCAGGTGTAAAAGAAGTACGCGCTTGGACTATTCCAGTCGGTGCAACAGCACCGCAAGCGGCTGGTAAAATTCACACCGACTTTGAACGTGGCTTTATTCGTGCTCAAACCATTGCTTATGACGACTACATTGCCTTTAACGGCGAAGGTGGCGCTAAAGAAGCAGGTAAAATGCGCCAAGAAGGTAAAGAGTACATTGTTAAAGATGGCGATGTAATGAACTTCTTGTTTAACGTATAATTACGCTTAAACAACCTGTTTATAAAAACCCGCTTAATGCGGGTTTTTTTATACCTGTAATCAAGTAAGGTTTTATCCAAAAATTAAACGGCCTTAATCACTTTTGGCTTTTTATACCACTTTGCTTAGTTAAGAGATCTATTTTGAGGATGGATAAACATGTTAATAGCTGGGCAAAAAACTTCTATTTAGTCGCTCTAAAAGAGTATTTTTTAACACAGATAGCAACACATTTAGTCCGCAAAATGATTAAGTATTGTTACGATTTATTATTTTACTAACGAGCTATGTTAAATACTCTAGTTGACGTGAGAAATACGTATCTATAATAAGCAAATTGCCCTACCAACTGTCTCCACGGTGATTAATATGTAACTTTTAGCGCAGCTTATGCCTGCTTAAAATGATTACATAGCCTAATTGTTAAGTATCATAGCTTCATTCAATAGCTAAAATACTCAATAAACTTAGGCTTTAATACGACTTGATCGCAAAACGACTGCTGAAATACTCAGCAATTTTTGTACTAACGGTTTTAAGTTGTTATTACTTAGTGTACTTTGGCAGTTGATTTGCAGTTAAAAAAACAGCAATTTTATTAAAATTTAGTCTCTTAGCTTAATTTTCCTTCAAACAAACCCTGTTAAGTGTTTTTTTGCAAAAAAGGTGTTGACGGATTTGGGTCATATCAGCATAATACGCCCCGCACTCAGCGATGAAGTGATAACAAAAGAGATGGCTAAGTAGCTCAGCTGGTTAGAGCACATCACTCATAATGATGGGGTCACAGGTTCAAATCCCGTCTTAGCCACCATTTTCTTTTGTAGCTCAATAAAGAGTTTAAAATAACTACCTTGCTTTGATTATTCAAAGTGAAAATGCGGGAGTGGCGGAATTGGTAGACGCGCTGGATTTAGGTTCCAGTATCTTAGGATGTGAGAGTTCAAGTCTCTCCTTCCGCACCATGTTCTGATATGAACTAAACTATCAATTGTTTTCTGTTGGGATATCGCCAAGCGGTAAGGCACCAGGTTTTGATCCTGGCATTCCCAGGTTCAAATCCTGGTATCCCAGCCAACAATGGCTAAGTAGCTCAGCTGGTTAGAGCACATCACTCATAATGATGGGGTCACAGGTTCAAATCCCGTCTTAGCCACCATTTCTTTTTTTAGAAGTGGCTCTGCAAGAGTTAAATTGCGGCTCAATGAAGAGTTTAAAATAACTACCAGTGTTTATTAAACACAAAATAATGCGGGAGTGGCGGAATTG
>NZ_PNCU01000067.1:0-11305 GCF_005886915.1 Pseudoalteromonas sp. S3776
TCAGCGGTCAGCGGTCAGCGAAATTATAAATACAACCTAATTCGTAATCAAAATGCTCAATAATAAAAAACGCGATTTAAAATCGCGTTCTCTATCGTAACTTTTATACTGACCGCTAAAAGTTTAAAACTGACAGCTCAAAAGCGTGTTGGGTTTCGCTTCGCTCAACCCAACCTACATTACAGCCCTAGTTCAGCCATAAAGTCGTCATCGGCATCATCTTGCTCTGCTTCTTTTGACTTAGCTTTCTCTTTTTGAGCCTTTTGTTTAGCTTCATTTTCAATAATATCATCTGGGTCTATGGCTTCTACAATGTCGAAGTCGTGTAGTTTAATAAACTCCGTTTTATCCATTGCCAGCTCTAGGTAAAAGATATTTTGGTTGCGCGTAGTAAAGGTTACGCGGCGTGCTTGAGGGCGATCCATTGTAGTATCTACCGATATTTGCACTTGCTTGTTGATTGCCATCATTTTTGGCTGGTTTTGTGTAATAGAAGTATGTAATTGCTCACGCACTTTAGAGGTAAAGTCGCCTACAATTTGGTTCATCAGCTCGCCCATTACATTTGAAACGTCATCGGATAAATGACTGTGGGCAATTTCTTCTTCAGGCATGCCCATATTGCGCATGTAATCGCCGTAAATTTCCATTGCCGCTTGCGCAGTAAAGTTGGTTACAACAAGGCCTGTAAAGCCACCATCAAATAATACAAAACAACCAATGTCTGGTCGCATACAGGTGCGTGTTATTTTTTGCACCATGGCGGAGTAGCTAATTTCGTTGCCACTGGCTGATGACAGGACCCCAGTCACTGAATGACATAGGGTTGCTAATATATCGTCTGTGCTAATTACCTTACTTTTGCTCATTTAACGTTCTCTTTTATACTTATTATTCATAATTCTAGCCAAGCTACTGAATTTATCACTGACTATCCAGCATAAAATGTTAAAATAGTGCCATTATTTTTAAAGAGACTGCCTTAGTGAGTATAAAAGACAGTATTTACGCCTCTGAGCAACAAGTAAAAGATTTTAGCTTTGACCAAAATGTGGTTGAGGTTTTTCCGGATATGATCCAGCGCTCTGTGCCTGGGTACGCCACCATTGTAAGCACTATGGGTAAATTGGCCGGTGAATATGCGCAAAGTAATTCAAACCTTTACGATTTAGGCTGCTCGCTTGGTGCGGTTACCCTAAGTATGCGCCGTAACATTCGCACCGATAACTGCCACATTATTGCTGTAGATAACTCCCAAGCTATGGTTGAGCGCTGTAAGGTACATTTACAAGGCTTTAAGTCTGACGTGCCTGTTACTGTAACTTTAGGCGATATTAACGAGCTTGAAATTCAAAATGCCTCGGTAGTGGCCATGAATTTTACCTTGCAATTTATTCCGCCTTTACAGCGCCAAGCCGTGCTTGAAAAAATTTACGCTAACTTAAAACCCGGTGGCGTACTACTCCTTAGCGAAAAAATTAAAGCCGAAAACGAACAGTGCGATAATTTATTAATTGATTTGCACCACGACTTTAAACGCCACAATGGATACTCAGAGCTTGAAATAAGCCAAAAACGTACAGCCATTGAAAACGTGATGCGCCCCGATACACTAAGCACGCACTTTAATCGTTTAAGCGACATTGGTTTTAGCCAAACGCAGGTGTGGTATCAATGTTTTAATTTTTGCTCAATGGTAGCAATTAAATAAAAAGAGTAATGTATGTCTCAATGGTTTAACCAATTTTACGCAGCAATTGCACAAAGCCCGCTTAGCCACTGGCTAGAAACCCTGCCCGGTCAATTAAAACATTGGCAAAACGAGGCAAGCCATGGCGATTTACCAAAATGGCAAAAAGTACTTAAAAATTTGCCTGAAGTAAAAACAACCCACGTTGATATTGCTACTAAAGTAGAAATTGGCGCACCGGGGGAAATGAGCGAAGGCGAGCAAAAACAAGCTACGCATTTATTAAAACGCATGATGCCATGGCGAAAAGGTCCCTTTACTGTACACGGTATTGAAATAAACACAGAGTGGCGCAGCGATTGGAAATGGGACCGTCTGCTTCCTCACATTGAGCCATTAAAAGGCCGTACAGTGTTAGATATAGGCTGTGGCTCTGGCTATCACTTATGGCGCATGCGCGGAGAGGGGGCAAATTTTGTTGTGGGTATTGACCCGTCTGATTTATTTTTGTGTCAGTTTCAGGCCATTAAACATTACAACCCAGATGAAAACGTGCATTTATTACCGCTAGGTGTAGAAGCCCTCCCCGAGCTTAAAGCCTTTGATACGGTGTTTTCGATGGGGGTGCTTTATCATCGTCGCTCGCCAATTGATTTTTTAGCGCAGTTAAAAGCGCAGCTTCGCCCAGGTGGCGAGTTAGTGCTTGAAACCTTAGTGATTGAAGGCGACGAAAACACCGTATTGGTACCTACTGACCGCTACGCAAAAATGCGCAATGTGTGGTTTATTCCAAGTACTGCTGCACTCAAACTGTGGATGGAGCGCGTTGGCTTTAAAGATGTGCAAATAAAAGATTGCGCAATTACCACGCTTGATGAGCAACGCAAGACCGACTGGATGGAAAACGAATCGTTAGTTGATTTTTTAGACCCAAACGATACCAGTAAAACCATTGAAGGTTACCCTGCTCCACTTAGAGCTATTTTAACTGCAAAAGCATAGCTATTAATTTAACGCCTTTAATTACTAAAAAAACGCCTACGGGCGTTTTTTTGTTTATTTAAACAACAGGCAGCGGACAAGTGTCCTTGTTAATTATTTCAAAACTATATTTGAGCTAGCCGCGCAGTTGCAATTGTTGTAAAATACGCGCGTTTCTAAGCTATCGAAAAGCAACCCCAAGCAATTATTTGAGGAAAACCTGTGAGCGAACAAAAACAGTCATTAAGCTATAAAGACGCGGGCGTAGATATCGACGCTGGTAATGCACTTGTTGAGCGTATTAAAGGCGTAGTTAAAAAAACGCGTCGTCCAGAAGTAATGGGCGGAATTGGTGGTTTTGGCGCTCTTTGCGAAATTCCAGAAGGTTACAAACAGCCAGTACTAGTAGCAGGTACTGACGGTGTAGGTACTAAACTACGTTTAGCTATCGACTTAAAAAAACACGACACTGTAGGTATTGATTTAGTTGCAATGTGTGTAAACGATTTAATAGTACAAGGCGCTGAACCCCTGTTTTTTCTAGATTACTATGCAACAGGTAAACTAGATGTAGACACAGCGGCCGATGTAGTAACCGGTATTGGTAAAGGCTGTGAGATTTCTGGCTGTGCCCTGATTGGCGGCGAAACAGCAGAGATGCCGGGTATGTACGATGGTGAAGACTACGACATGGCAGGCTTTTGTACCGGTGTGGTAGAAAAATCTAAAATTATTGATGGCACAAAGGTAGCTGCCGGCGATCAACTTATTGCGCTTGCCTCTAGCGGTCCTCACTCAAATGGCTTTTCTTTAATTCGTAAAGTGCTTGAAGTATCAAACGCCGATACCAACCAAACTATTGACGGTAAAACTTTAGGCGAGCATTTATTGGAGCCAACCCGTATTTACGTTAAACCGTTACTGGAGTTATTTAAGCAGGTAGACGTACATGCCCTATCGCATATTACTGGTGGCGGCTTTTGGGAAAATATTCCTCGCGTGTTACCCGATTCTGCAAAAGCAGTGGTTAAAGGTGATAGCTGGCAGTGGCCAACCGTTTTTAACTGGTTGCAAGAAAACGGCAATATTACTACGCACGAAATGTACCGCACATTTAACTGTGGTGTAGGCATGGTATTAGTAGTACCAAGCGATGCGCTTGAGCAAAGTTTAAGTATTTTAAAAGAGCTTGGCGAAAACGCTTGGCACCTTGGTGAAATTCACGATGCCGTAGCTGGTGAAGAGCAAGTTGAAATTGTAGGTGGTGCTAAGTAATGGCACCCATTCGCTTAGTGGTATTAATATCGGGTAGTGGTTCTAATTTACAAGCCATTATTGATGCCTGCGAGCGCGGCGAAATAAACGGGCACATAGCAGCTGTTATCAGCAACAAAGCAGACGCTTACGGCCTCGAGCGTGCAAAACAAGCAGGCATTGCTACAAAAGTGCTCAGTCATAAAGATTTTGACTCGCGCGAGGCCTATGATGCGCAATTAATGAATGTAATTGACTCTTTTATGCCAAATCTAGTTGTATTAGCTGGGTTTATGCGTATTCTTACTCCTAGCTTAGTGCAAAAATATGTTGGAAAAATGTTGAACATTCATCCATCTTTGTTGCCTAAGTATCAGGGGCTGAATACCCACCAAAGAGCAATTGATGCAAAAGACGATGTTCATGGCGTAAGTGTTCACTTTGTTACTGAAGAATTAGACGGCGGTCCGGTTATTCTTCAAGCGCAAATACCTGTACTCAAGGATGATACAGCAGAGACATTAGCTAAACGCGTGCACGAACAAGAGCATATAATCTATCCTTTGGTGGTCAAATGGTTCAGTGAACACAGACTTACGATGGAAGCAGATTATGCAGTTCTTGACGAAAAACAACTTCCTGCACACGGCGCGCACTACCCACAATAAAAAAATAAGTGCCCTGCTGTTATGTGTGGGCGCTTTACTTCCTACTAGCCTAATTGCAGGCGAACTAACAGAATATCAAGCCAGCTACGATATTTTACGTAAAGGTAAAAATCATGGCGAGGCTGTACGCGAACTTAAAAAAGTTGGTGAGCAAACATATCAACTTACTTATCACAGCAATATTGAGTGGATGATTTTCTCTGACAAGCGAGAAGAAACCTCTGTATTTACTTTTTTAGATAACAAAGTCACGCCACATCATTACAACATGGTACGTACCGGCACCGGCCCAGATAAAGATTATAAAATAGACTTCGATACACAAAATAAAGTGGTCACCAGCAGCACCAGCGAATACCCGCTAAAATGCGAATGGACTGACGAATTTCAAGATGCTATTTCGTACCAAGTACAAGTACGCGAAGGTTTAAAAAAAGGCGAAACATATTTTTCGTTTCCGCTTATTGATAAAAAAGGCAATCGCCGCGACTACAACTTTGAAGTGGTTGGCAAAGAAATGATTTCGCTGCCAATTGGCAACGTAGAAGCTATAAAAGTAAAACGTTTATACGATAACGATAAACGCCAAGCCCTTGCTTGGTTTGCGCCAGAAATGGACTACATGCTAGTACGTATGTGGAAAGGCGAAAAAGGCATGGAGCAGTTTGAAGTACAAATGAATTCATTTACGGTTACCCAACCTGTTTCTACTCCAGCCACTGGTAGCAGTGAAGTTAGGTCAGAAGCGCCGTAAACACGGTGATAGCAAACACAAAAAACGCGATTTTATATCGCGTTTTTTTGTGTTTAATTAGAGGCTGTTTAACTAAATTAGTTCGCCCATTTTAAATAACGCAAACTCCCCTGGCTCCATTTTTTGCCAACGTTCATCATTAGTAAGCGGCCTTGTTGCAATAACAGTTACCACATCGTTTGGGGTTGTCTCTTTTTGAAAGTCTACCACCATATCAGCATCAATTAATGTCGCTTTACCAAATGGCGCACGGCGCGTTATGTAATGTAAGTTATTTGTGCAGTAAGCTAAAACAAATACACCATCGGTCAACAGCATATTAAATACACCCTTTTCACGTAGCGTATTTGAAAGCTTTGCCGCGTATCTAAAAACAGAGGCCATATTAGAGGGGCGTTTTGGGTACTTTTCGCGAATTTTGTCAAGCAACCAACAAAATGCCAGCTCGCTGTCGGTGTTACCCACTGGGCGATAATACTCTGGCTTTAAATCATGATAGTTAGATAACTGGCCATTATGTGCATAGGTGATCTCCCTCCCCCAAAGCTCACGGGTAAACGGATGGGTATTTTCAAGGCACACTCGGCCACGGTTTCCTTGGCGAATATGGCTAATTACCGACACACTTTTAATGGGGTAGGCTTTTACCAGTTTGGCAATTTCTGATTGATAACTTGGTTCAGGATCTTTAAAGGTTCTACACCCTTTGCCCTCGTAAAATGTAATACCCCAACCATCTTTATGCGGGCCAGTATTACCACCACGCTCTAATAGGCCTGAAAAACTAAAACAAATATCCGTAGGTACGTTGGCTGACATGCCAAGTAATTCACACATTAATAAACTAACCCTTAAAAAATACGTATAAATAGCGCTTTAATTTACTGTGCACTACAACAAACATACTTACTTAAAAAAACTTTTTTGGCTAGCTGATTTACTGATTTTTAGCGCTTAAATAAGCGTTGTGATTGAATTAAACACAGTAGTGGTGCATGCTCGTCCCTCATAAAGGGAATTGTGATAAGCAAAATAGCAAGTTTGTCGTTAATTTAACACTGTAATGTACTTGAAACTTACGCTCACTAGCGCTACTCTAACTGAGGTGGTCTGACCTCTATTAAGGAATAAGCAATGACACTCATATTTACACTCGGTTTAATCGCACTGCTCAGCATCGCGGTTTACCACAGAGCGAGTTGGAACACAGCACTTGGTGTTTCTGCCGCAACTTTATTAATTGGTACCTTTGCGGGTGCTTTTGGTTTAATTAGCTGGTTGATCTTTTTGGTCATCGCGGTACCTCTTTCTGTTACTGGCATTCGTCAGCAATATATAATCAAGCCGATTTTTACTACCTTTAAAAAAGTAACGCCAAGCATGTCTGATACTGAAAAGTCAGCAATCGATGCAGGTACTACGTGGTGGGAAGCTGATTTATTTTGTGGTAACCCAGATTGGAAAAAGCTGCACCAATACCCAGTACCTAAACTCACTATTGAAGAGCAAGCCTTTATTGATGGCCCTGTCGAAGTAGTTTGTAGCATGCTAGATGATTGGGAAGCAACACACGAGCTTACCGATTTACCGCAAGATGTATGGCAATATCTAAAAGATAATAAATTCTTTGCCATGATCATCAAAAAAGAATACGGCGGTTTAGAGTTTTCTGCATTTGCACAATCATGTGTTCTGCAAAAGCTAACCAGTAAGTCTACCTTGCTTTCTTCAATTGTAGGTGTACCAAACTCGTTAGGCCCGGGTGAATTACTACAGCACTACGGTACTGAGGATCAAAAAAATCATTATTTGCCGCGCTTAGCCCAAGGCCAAGAAATTCCATGTTTTGCATTAACCTCGCCAGAAGCAGGCTCTGACGCAAGCTCAATTCCTGATTACGGTGTTGTGTGTAAAGGGCAATGGAACGGCGAAGAAGTGGTAGGTATTAGCCTTACCTGGAACAAGCGTTACATTACCCTTGCCCCTGTGGCCACTGTACTTGGTCTTGCCTTTAAACTGCAAGATCCAGATGGTTTACTAAGCGACAACAAAGAGCCAGGCATTACCTGTGCACTTATCCCAACTAACACACCAGGTGTTGAGATTGGTCGTCGCCACTTCCCGCTTAACGTACCATTTCAAAATGGCCCGACCCGCGGTAAAGACATATTTGTTCCTCTTGATTACATTATTGGTGGCCCAGAAATGGCTGGCCAGGGCTGGCGCATGCTGGTTGAATGTTTATCGGTAGGTCGTGCAATTACGTTGCCGTCAAACTCTGCCGGTGGCATTAAAACAATCGCAACAGCAACAGGTGCTTATAGCCGTATTCGTCGTCAGTTCCGTTTACCTATTGGTAAAATGGAAGGTGTTGAAGAATCGCTGGCTAAACTTGCAGGTTATGCTTACAGCTCAGATGCAGCAGTTAGCATGTCGACTGGTGCGGTAGATTTAGGTGAAAAGCCATCTGTTGTATCAGCTATTATTAAATACCACCTTACTGAGCAAATGCGCGAGTCGACCATTCATGCAATGGATGTACTTGGCGGTAAAGGGATTATGCTTGGGCCAAATAACTATTTAGGTCGTGGCTATCAAGGTGCCCCTATTGCTATTACAGTAGAAGGTGCCAACATCTTGACCCGTAATATGATTATTTATGGTCAAGGTGCAATTCGTTGTCATCCATTTGTACTTACAGAGCTTGGAGCCTGTGAAATTGAAGACCGCGAAGAAGCGCTTAACGTATTTGATAAAGCGCTAATGGGCCACATTGGCTTTACTATGTCGAACCTTGTACGTACTAAGTGGCTTGCCCTTACCGGTGCACGTTTTACCAGCGTACCTTACAAAGACGACACAGCAGAGTTTTACCGTATAGCATCACGCTTTAGTGCATCACTTGCCCTAATGTCTGACATTAGCATGGCAGTATTTGGTGGCTCGCTTAAACGTAAAGAACGTATTTCGGCACGTTTAGGTGACTTACTAAGCTACTTATACTTAGTGTCTGCAACGCTTAAACGTTACAACGACGAAGGCCGTAAGCAAGAAGATTTAGCCCTAGTAAAATGGAGCTGTCAGGATCATCTTTACCATTGCCAACGTGCTCTAGCTGATTTGATTAATAACATGCCGTCTGCTCCATTACGTGGCGTATTAAAAGTATTGTTATTCCCGTTTGGTCGCCCGGTTCGTAAACCTACCGACAAGCTTGAACATAAACTAGCACAGATTCTACAAGTACCAAGCGAAACGCGTAACCGTTTAGCAAGTTATGTTTACTTAAAAGATGAGCCACTAAATCTAGTTGGCCGTCAAGAGCAAACACTTAAAGATGTACTCGCTGTAGAGCCGTTATTTGAAAGAGTATGTAAAGAAAAAGGCGTTAAACTGCCATTCTTCCAACTTGATAAAGTAGCGCAAATGGGCCTTGAAGCTGGCATATTAAGCCAAGCAGAAGCTGATAAATTAGCTGCTGTAGAAAAAGCCCGTTTAGATGTAATTAACGTAGATGACTTTGACCCCGCTGATTTATTAGCAGGCAAAGCCGCACGTAAAAGCGAAGAAACAAAAGCAGATGCAGCTTAATTAACCAAGCTAAGCATGTGAATAGTAAAAGCCAGCGCCCTAGCGCTGGCTTTTTTGTACTCAATTTGACGTACCTAGCGCAATCGCTTTTAGCTCAATCAGTATTTTTAAATTATAAAACCTACCAAAACTTTAAAAGCTTACCAATTACTTATTTAATACACGCTTTGTAACACTTTATTAAGCCTTGAATAAGCTCCAATGCTTGCGTTTAAAAAACGTTCGAGCAACACTCAAATACGCTAACAACAATTCAAGGACTGTATTAATGAAAAAAAAACTTAAGTTTGGCGCACTAGCATGTGCAATTACACTTACACTCGCTGGCTGTAGTCAATCGAGCAATACAACACATGTTACTACTGAACAAACCTCACCAGCACAAACTATAAAAACCTACAGTGCCAAAACTTTTTTTGATACTACATCCATAATGGGCAGTAGTTTTTCACCAAGTGGTGATAAAGTTTTAGTCAGTAGCGATGAAAGCGGCATTTACAGTTTATACGAAGTCGATGTGAAAACCGGCAGTAAAACGCGCTTAACCAATTTTGAAGACAGTACCTACCCAGTTCGCTATTTTCCTAATGACGAGCGCGTATTATTTACCAAAGATTCAGGCGGTAATGAGCGCTACCATGTTTACGTGCGTGAAGTTGACGGTTCAATCAAAGATTTAACCCCTGGCGATGAAACCCGTGCTGGCTTTGCAGGTTTTACAAAAGATGGCAACCAATTTTTTATCACCAGCAATCAGCGTGATGCCAAATTTATGGATTTATATCGTGTAGATAGTAAAACCTATGAAGTTTCGCCTGTTTATAAAAATGAACAGGGATTGGATGTAGGTGCTATAAGCCCTGATGGACGCTTTATTGCCTTATCTAAAAATAATACAAACAAAGACAGTGATACATACATTCTCGATACTTATAAAAAAACACTTAAACCGCAACTCATATCTAAGCACGACACCCCTGCACAATATACGCCTGACACCTTCTCTGCTGATGGTAAATATTTATACTACTCTACGGACGCAAAAGGTGAGTTTTCTCAAGTGTGGCGCTATGAATTAGCCACAGGCAAACATACACCGGCTTTAGAAGATGAGTGGGACGTAACCTTTATCTATTTCTCTAAATCTGGCCGTTACCAAGTAAGTGGTGTCAATGCAGATGCCAGTACTAAAGTCACTGTGCAAGACACTAAAACAGGTAAAAACATTGCCATGCCAAAGCTACCTGCAGGTAATTTGCGCAGTGTAAACTTCTCTAGTGATGAAAAAACGATGGCGTTTTATTTAAACTCTGATACTTCGCCAAGCAATTTATTTGTTTGGCAAGTGGGTAGTAATAACGCTAAGCAGCTAACGAACACATTAAGTGAAGAAGTAAATCAAGACGATTTGGTGAAGAGCACTATCGTTCGCTTTAAAAGCTTTGATGGCTTAGAAGTTCCAGGCGTGCTGTATAAACCTAAACAAGCTAGCAGCACCAATAAAGTACCTGCTTTAATTTGGGTGCATGGTGGCCCTGGCGGGCAAAGCCGTACAGGTTATAGTGCTGCACAGCAACACTTAATTAACCATGGCTATGCTATTTTTGCCGTTAATAACCGGGGTAGCTCAGGGTATGGCAAAACATTTTTTCATTTAGATGATAAAAAGCACGGCACCGACGACTTACAAGATATTGTGTACGGAAAAAAACACCTGCAGAGTTTAGATTGGGTCGATAGCGAAAAAATTGGCATTATGGGAGGTAGTTACGGCGGATTTATGACCGCAGCAGCCCTTGCCTTTGAACCTGAAGAATTTAAAGTAGGTGTTAATATTTTTGGGGTTACTAACTGGGTAAGAACGCTTAACTCAATTCCACCATGGTGGGAGAGTTTCAAAAAGGCCTTATACGATGAAATGGGCGACCCTGCAACAGATGGCGAACGTCATCGTGCTATATCGCCACTATTTCACGCTAAAAACATTACAAAGCCTTTAATGGTAATACAAGGCGCTAATGACCCGCGCGTTTTACAAGTTGAAAGCGATGAACTCGTAGCCGCAGTCAAAGCCAATGGCGTTCCAGTAGAGTATGTATTGTTTGAAGATGAAGGCCATGGTTTTACTAAAAAAGAAAACCGTATCAGCGCTTCTAACGCTTATTTAAACTTTTTAGATACTTACTTAAAGTAGTTACCTGTTTAACTAAATTAAATTAGTTTATGAATAAATGGCCTGTGCTTAAGTTTAAGAGTGCAGGCTTTTTTTGATAGCTGATAGCCAAAGAGTAATTTGTAAAATTATTTAACTAAGGATTTTATAAGCTTGCTATTGAGGAAATAACAAGTGGCGGAGTGGACGGGACT
>NZ_PNCU01000068.1:0-26969 GCF_005886915.1 Pseudoalteromonas sp. S3776
GGCTTTTAGGCAAGGCAGAGCCTATGAAGTGTGGTTACTCCCCATAAATAGGCGATAACGCAGCATAAATGCCAAACATGCGCTGCCCTTCGGGTTCTGCCTAGGGGCGATAAACTCTTTGTTGCCTACATGGATGTAGGTAAGGGGCGTGAGCAGGACGCGGAAGCTTTGCTCGGTTTTTACTTATTCTTACATGGATGTAAGTCATTAGAATAACGCAGGAGCAGTTATCGAGCCCACTAGGTTACAAACCTCGCGCCGCGATTTGATCGCCCCTAGGTTGAACAAATTTCAATCCGCAAAGTTCAACACGCCCTAAATAGCAGCCAACCCATTAGCAAAGAGGTGAACGCGGTATTAACAAGCCTAAATTTTATACTTTTAGTAACGCGCTACAGCAGGTAGAATGTAGCTAACAACAATAAAAAGCGCCCATCATGCATGAATTTCATCAATTAACGGCTACTGCGTTAAACGGTAAAACAATTAACTTTAGCGACTTTGAAGGAAAGGTTGTACTTATTGTTAATACCGCGAGTGAGTGTGGATTTACAAAGCAATATGAATCACTACAAGCGCTACATACTAAATACGCGCAAGCTGGCTTGGTTATAATTGGTTTTCCATGTAATCAATTTGGTCAGCAAGAACCAGGCGACGCGACGCAAATACAACAAGGCTGTTTAATTAACTATGGGGTAAGCTTTTTAATGGCCGCAAAGGTGGATGTAAACGGCCGTCACGCACACCCTGTATTTAGGTATTTAAAATCGGCCTTGCCCGGCTTTTTAACACGAAAAATAAAGTGGAACTTCACTAAGTTTTTAATCGCACCCGATGGCACACCTATCAAACGCTATGCCCCTTTTACAAAACCAGAAAAGTTAGAGAGCACCATTCAACAAGCACTCGCTAAATTAAATACATAATAAGTAATAAAGAGGCATAAAGCCTCTTTATTGCCACTATTTAGACTTTAAACACGCGTAAACGCATATTAAAAATCCTAATAAAAGAGGCGCATTATTTTAACTAGCACAATTTAGTCTATGTAATCGTTTAAGTCGTCTTCACCTAGGTTTTTACGCAAACGTTTTTGCTCAAGGTAATCTTCCAACTTCTTTTTTACCTTTTGCTTTTTTTTATCATGCTGATTACGCCCGACCATTTCGTACTCGTCTTCAACAAAATCATCATCTAGCGCATCGTAACTAAATGTCTTACCCACAACCCACTCCATAAAGTGCTTAAGACCAACTCAGGTTTATTCCTGCACTTGGTAAATTAAAAATGTTTAGCGCTAAAATACGAACAAATTAGCACCAAAATAAAGCCATGTGACTATCGTAAATAGCCTTCATGTCAATATTGTGAATAAATAGCGCTAAATTCAGAAAGTGGAAAGTGAGAGTTTTTTATCGTTTCGACAAATAAAATTTATCATTTATTTATTTTTAGTGTTTTTGACTAAAAAGTAGTTTATTTATCAAAATTAAAAATCATTACAAATACACAAATTTTCATAACCAATTGTTTTAAAATAAAAATAAATAATGGCATCAAACTTGTTAATACTTAACTGTCATCAACAATTATTAGAGAATAAACATGAAAAATTTACTATTAGTAAGCGCTTTAATTTGTACACCCGCGGCAATGGCACATAACGATAACAATGCGGGTATTTCGTTTAGCAACGAACAGTGCAATGTAGAGTTTAAAAACGATGTACGCATTAAGCCTAGCGAATTAGAAATTTTTACCGCATCTAATCAATTCATGCGCTTTAACAGCAATGGCAAATTAACTATAAATGGCGAACAAGTATCCATTAGCAGCGAGCAGCGCCAAGCGCTTACCCAATATTCGGATAACTTACGTACGCAGCTACCGGAGGTTGCTAATATAGCCCTAGACGGAGTGAAAATAGCCGGTGTAGCACTAGAGGAAGTAGCCAACGCATTTAATATTGATGGGCTTAACGACTTATCTGGCCTAATGGACGATATAAAACTGGAAGTAGAAAACACCTTTTACCAACAAGGTACGTTTGTAATGGGCCAGCAAAGCTTTAATCAATTTGGTGAAAACTTTGAACACCAGTTTGAGGAGCAAATAGAAACCGTGGTTGAGTCTGCCGTTATGCAATCAATGGGCAGTATTTTAGTTGCTTTAGGCTCTGAGCTGCTTGGTTCGGGTGGTGATATGGATGCATTTGAACAACGCATGGAAAATATGGGCGCGCAAATAGAAGAAAAAGTAGAGCTGCATGCCAGTGCACTTGAAAAGCGTGCTAACTCTTTATGCGACAGCTTTGCCAACATAGCACAGCAAGAGGAGCAATTAGTAGCGCAGTTACCGCAACTAAAAGGTTACGAGTTATTTACCATTAAACAAAACTAATACACAAAGCCGTATTTAACATCCCTTTAGCAGCACTTGTATATTAGATGCTGCTTTTTTCATTCTTTTAGCGTGTGAGCCAGCGTACCTAACGTGATAATAGCCTGCTCAATTTTTTCGCTCCACTGCACCCCGTAGCTTAACCTAATACAGCTTTTATATTTATTACTTGCTGAAAAAATAAGACCAGGGGTTATGCTAATACCAGCTTCTAAAGCCAGTAAAAATAACTTTTGACTGTCTACCCCTTGGCCTAAATCAAGCCAAATAACACACCCACCTTTAGGGTCACTAATACGTGTATTTTTGGGCATTGCGTTTAATAAGCACCACCGCATGCGCTCTTTGTTATTACGTAAGCGCTGCCTAAGTACTTTTAAATTACGGTCATACTCACCACTGGCTATAAACTCAGAAAGCGTCCACTGATTTATAAGTGAGGCAGAGCAACTTAATGCACGCTTATGCCGGCGTGCTTGACCAGCAAACTTGCCTGCTATTAACCAACCTACTCGATAACTGGGTGCCGCCGTTTTTGAAAACGAGGCGCAGCTGATCACAAGCCCCTTTTTTGAATACGCTAAAGCGGGCGTGCCGCGCTTGGCAGTAAAGTGCAAATCGCCGTACACATCATCTTCTATAAGAACAACATTATGTGACTCTATTAAATCCACCATTTGCTTACGGCTTTCATCGCTCATAAAGCTGCCAACCGGATTATTGATTGCGGTCGAAAATAAGCATGCTTTTATATCATGTTGCTCAAGCGCTTGAGCTAGGTCATTAAGCCAAATACCGTTGTCGGGGCATAGCGGGATTTCAAGCGCTTTTAAGCCTAAGCTCTCTATTAATTCAATAATGCCGTGATAGCACGGGGTTTCAATAGCCACTACATCGCCGGGCTTAGTAACACACTTAAGTGCGATAGCCAGCGCCTCTTGCGCACCATTGGTGATCACCAGTTCATCTATATTTACGCCAATACCAAAGCCTAAGTATCTATGCACTAATTGCTTTTTAAGCGCAGCAAAACCATCAAGAGGGCCATAATTTATAACACTCGGTCCAGCAATTGTCATAACTCGGCGCATAGTACGAGCTAACGCTTTATCGGTAGGGGCAGCAGCAACGGGATTGGCGATACCAAAAGCTATGATATTAGGCTGATGAATAGCACTATATACTTGCTCTATTAACGCTTGTTTATTTACAGTGACAGGTTCACGGCTTAATTTTACGCGCTTAGGTAAACTGTAAACCGTATTAAGCACCGTTAAAAAGTAGCCCGATTTTTCACGCGCCTCTACTACTCCTTGATCTTCTAACGCTTGATACGCTTGCTTAACAGTTGGAACGCTAATATTTAAGTTATTGGCCATTTTACGAAGTGATGGAAGTTTTTCCCCTGGTAATAATACCTTCTGCGTTTGCATATCCTTGATTAGCTCAATAACTTGTTGATATAAAAACTCGGCTTTTTGCTTACTGGCTGTTGGCTGCATATCTCGCTCAAATCTGTAGAGGTTACATTTATACTTTTCTGTATATGGTAAGTATACAGATAGACCTTAAAATAACCACTCAATCAGTTTTTTAGAGGTGTGCCATGAAAAGCGCAGCGCTATATCTCACAACAGTGTTAATTTGGGGCTCTACCTGGCTGGCGATTTCATTTCAGCTAGGCGATATCGCTGTGGAGCTTTCTTTGCTTTATCGCTTTGCCATAGCAGCTGTATGTATGTGGCTATTTGTGGCCTACAAAAAGCCTAATATGCGATTTTCATTAGTCGATCATGGTTTTTTTGCTTTATTGGCCATTTGCAACTTTGGCTTAAATTATTTGCTTTTGTATTGGGCTCAAAACTACCTCTCTTCGGCAATGGCCTCTATTGCTTTTTCGATGCTATTAATAATGAACATAATCAACACCCGTTTATTTTTTGCAAAACCTATAGCCAAACGAATTTACTGCGGCGCGCTAATCGGTGTGATAGGTATTATTTGTCTATTTTGGCCGCATTTACAGCAATTCGACTTGAGTAATGGGGCGTTGGTCGGGTTACTACTTGCCCTTGGGGGCACCTTTGTGGCTTCATTGGGCAATATGATCAGTGTACGCAATTCTAATCGGCAAATAGGTGTATTGCAGGGTAACGCATGGGGCATGTTATATAGCGCAGTTGGTTTAGCCATTTATGTATTAATAAATGGTATAACGGTCAGTTTTAGTGCCCCTACCAGCTATTGGCTGTCGCTGTTGTATTTATCAGTTTTTGGCACTGTGATTGCGTTTGGCTGCTATTTTGCTTTGTTAAAAAACATTGGCCCCGAAAAAGCAAGTTACGCCATCGTTTTGTTTCCGTTGGTGGCCGTCACATTAAGTAGCTTTTTTGAAGGCTTTGAATGGCATGCAAACACCTTTGCCGGTTTTAGTTTAGTACTACTGGGTAATGCAATTGTACTTACCCCCACAAAAAGAATTAACGCCTTTTTAGCAAGCCGCTGCGTTGCTAAAAATGGTTCCGTCCCCAGTTAGAGGCGTTTTTAACGCACTAACACAAAAGCGCCTACTTTACTGTAGGCGCTTTTTTATTGGTATATGAAAATTAATGGCCTGCTTATGTATAGCAATAACCGCGGGCGTGACGCCTACCAGCTCGCCATCCGCCTCAACGAGTAAATTTTTAGTTGTAATATACGCTTCTTTTAATTGGCTATAAGTGAGCCTTTTTAAAGTGTGATGGCGCTTAAAAAGAAGTTTAATAAAGCTAAATAAGTGATTAACAACACTACTCGCTTGCATTTGGTAGCAATCAAGCAGGCCATCATCAATTTCAGCTCTAGGTGCTATTTTAATTCCGCCGCCAAAATACTGAGAGTTCGCAAATACAGTTATTAAATTTGGGTACTCACTTTGTTTATTTAAAAATACTCCCTGTAGTGTGCTTGCTCTATAAGTAAAGAGCGACTTAAAACTCGTCCACTTATAGCGCCAAGCAGCCATGCTTTGTAAATGACCTAACTGCTTAATTACATGAGCATCAAAACCAACACCAGCCACATTAATAAAGTAACGGGTATTAATTTTACCTATATCAATTAAGTGTGTAGGGGCATTAAAAATAGCGTTTTGCCACTGTTTAGCCGTGCAATGAAAGCTTCGCGCAAAATCGTTACCCGTACCACAAGGTAATATTGCCAAACTGCATGTACTGTTAATCACGCCATTAAGTGCCAAGTTAAGCGTACCGTCGCCACCAATAGCCACTGCTATTTGGCTTTTTTGTGCATTCGCTTTAATGCTTGCTAAGTCATACTCATAATTACCTGTTGTTTTGACCGTAATATAAAGAATATTTTTCTTCTCACATGTTTTTTTAAGCCAATCGAGGTGTTCTAACACCGCTTTTTTTACGCTCGGTTTAACTATTATTAACAACTGCAAGTAATTTATCCCCTTTTAGTCGGCACGCCAGCATAAACAAAAATTAAGTTAAAATTAATTTATCTGAATAATTAACCACAATAGTGAGTAAAAATTTATTACAAAATTTTATAAAAACAAAAAAATACTTATAAAACAAATTTTAACTTAAACCCCACAGTTAAATAACTATGCAAACCCGCCTCTTATTAGCTTCAAATAAAAACAAAACAAAACAATTTCAGATAAAAATAACTAATAGCTAAGCCTTAGTTTATATTGTTGTATTTTTAAACAAAAAAGAGTCAAAATGCTCGCGATTTAAACACATACACCTTGGAGCAAAGACATGAACCCAATAAACACCCTAAACCAAAATGCAGCAGCCCACGTTGGCGTAAAACCAACTAACCGTAAAGCTAAAATGCTTGCTAAATTAAACCGTATGGGCAAAAAATTAGCATTAAACAGTGCCGCGCAATACAAATAATCAACCTTGTTATGATTATTAAGCAGGGGCAGTAAGCAACTAACCACTATTGAAAGTACTTCTTTAGCTCCCTTAGTTTACTGCCACCCTTTAATTTTTAGTTTAAATCCTTCTAATTTCCCTCTATTTACAAAAAAAACCGTAATTACGTCTACTTTTTAAGCAAACAGTTTATTTGCTATTTACACGACGGTATCACCTAAGTATTATTCTGCGTCACGGAGAGATGGCAGAGTGGTCGAATGCACCGGTCTTGAAAACCGGCATAGGTTTGTAGCCTATCTAGGGTTCAAATCCCTATCTCTCCACCACTATTTAATTAATGGTATGAATAAACTACCGTTAATACAATCTGTTATGCGTTGGAGAGGTGTCCGAGTGGCCGAAGGAGCTCCCCTGCTAAGGGAGTATAGAGTTTGTAGCTCTATCGAGGGTTCGAATCCCTCCTTCTCCACCATTTCTTATTAAAAACCGCTTAGTTGCGGTTTTTTTGTGTCTAAAATTTAACAGCCAATGTATCCAAGGAGGGTGAGAACTATCCTAGGGTTCGATAAAATGTCTGGAACAATTTAAGCCGCCGTAGGCGTTGCGACGCAATTAATTACATGGATGTAATTAAGCTAATCGCTCCTTCTCCACCATTTCTTATTAAAAACCGCTTAGTTGCGGTTTTTTTGTGTCTTAAATTTAACAGCCAATGTATCCAAGGAGGGCGAGAACTATCCTAGGGTTCGATAAAATGTCTGGAACAGTTTAAGCCGCCGTAGGCGTTGCGACGCAATTAATTACATGGATGTAATTAAGCTAATCCCTCCTTCTCCACCATAACTTTTATCAATCCGTAATTACTCAATTACTTTTAGAGGGATAAATGCCGCTATCAGAGTTAAAAGCTCTCATTTACGACTGCATGGAAGCAGAAGTTAAGCCAATGCAGGAACAATTGCCAAGAACAACTAAATAGTAAACTTTTTCCTAACTATCAACACGTTTACCTATCCTCAAAATAAACCTTAATCAGGGTTACTGGAATTATTAAAGCCACGTTGTTGCGATGAAAAATAAAACACATTGAATACACTTTGTAGTTACGGCATTATTAATCACATCAACAGTCGCGTAAGTTTAATTATGTTTCGTCTAATAACACCTTTAATAGGTCTTGTCGCTTTAAGTACACACGCAGCCCAAGACATTACGGTATACAAATGCACAATCAAAGGGGTCGCTACATTTAGCCAAACGCCATGCGCTGACAATGCAGAAGTAATTAAACTAAAGCAACCTATGATTGCCGATAAATACGGCAATAATGCAAATTCACCGACTATGCCTGGCGCCTCTGTAGATAACTACATAGAGATCCAAAGAATCGAGCGTGAAATTAAACGCCACCAGCTTACTATTAAAAATTATAAAGAAGACTTAGCCGACGCGACCCAACAAGCCAGCTATATTACTCAAGACCAAGCTAATAGAATGGGCGCCGAATCAATAGCCGATGCAATTGCCACCAAAACTGCGACCATTCAAAACCGCTATAACGCACTCATTAGCGCCGTAGAGCAACAAGTTTCTATTTTACAACAACAAAAACAGCAACTTAGCAACCAGCCTTAACGGCTACATGAATTGCTTGCAGGTTACACAGCCTGCACTTTGTAAAACATGTATAAAAAATACCGCAAATAACATACTGTTCGCTATACTGATATTTAAAAATTAAGCCCTTTTGAAAAGTCAGGAAGCTATGTGAAAAATTTTAATTCAAAATATCATTCTGTTGTCTTTTACATAGTTTTTTCATTAGCGTACTTTTTAATTGGGATCTCACTAACAAAACTCGCCTTTAATACTCAAATTATTCCCGTATGGTTGCCTGCAGGCATTGCTTTAGTCGGATGCTATATTTGGTGGTGGCGCTTTGCTCCAGCGCTTTTTGTAGCAGCCTTTGCATTTAATTTTAATATTTTTGATAGTTCAGCACACGATATGGTGTTGGTTGGCAACACTTTCAGCCAAGCCACCTATATTGCGATTGGTATTGTATTGCAAGCAATGGTGGGGGCTGGCTTACTAAAGTATTGGCTGGGTCACCCGCTATTTTTTAAAAAACGCGCAAGTATCATTTATTTTATTTTTGTTGTAGGGATTGGGGTAAGCTTAATCTCTGCAAATTTTGGGGTATTTGCACTAAGCCAATTTAATCCCGCGTACGATATTAAAGATCATTGGCAAAATGTTTTATTTTGGTGGTTAGGAGACTCATTAGGGGTCATTATTGCTACCCCGCTACTATTGGTCTTAACTCAGATTAAAGGGGAAAATAGGCCAATAACACCGCTGCCTACTTTAGCGGTGTGTAGTATTTTATTTATATCTGTTGCTATAACCACTCAACTTTATAACCAAGAAAACAGGCAAAACACCGTTAAAGTCGCTGAACGTGAAGCGCAGGTGATAGAAAGTAGTTTATATCGCTATATCAACCAAAGCTTAATCGCGGTGCAAAGCTTAGCCAGCCAAGTGCAATCTACCCCAAATTTGAACCAACAAGACTTTTATGCCTATGCTAGTGAGTTATTAGCACAGCATTCATTTATTAAAGCGCTTTCGTGGAATCAAAAAATAGCGCAAAGTGAGCAAGCTTCATTTACCCAAGAAGTTGCCAATATATACCATCTAGACTTTGAAATTGTGGGGGAGCCTCTTGAGCCAGACGATCCTATGGTTATTGTTAAGTACATTGCCCCTTTTAATGGCAACCAAAAAGCAGTTGGTTTTAATGTATATTCAAACCCAGATAGAAAAGCGTCGTTAATCAACCCAGCAATTAAATACCAGCCAGTTAGCACAAAAATTATTCAGCTAGTGCAAACATCTGAGCCAGAACCAGCCTACCTACTATTTGCACCCGTTTACGAGCATCAACAGCAAAAAACTATTATAAAAGGCTATGCAACAGGTGTGTTTTTAGTACGTAATATTATTGAGCAAGCGATTAGCGAACAACAATCAGAAATGTTTTCTATTGCACTCTATGAAGATGAAAATAAGCCCGCCTTTTACAGTAACTACGGCAAAAGTTTAAGTATTGCACAGGGTAGCCGTATTATGAGGCTAAAACTTAACTTTGGAGGGCAAACGTGGAATGTACAATTGGCTTTAAAAGAAAAATACCTTGCCCCACATAGTAACCAACTAACACTATTTTTAATGGCCTTACAGTTAGTTGTATGTGCTTTAATTTTAACTGTTTTACTACTTTTTAATCAGCAACAAATAGCCCTTACCCGAAAGGTTGCAGAGCGCACTCACTCGCTTGCGCAAGCCAAAAAACAATCAGACTTAGCTAATCAGGCCAAAAGTCGATTTTTAGCCAATATGAGTCACGAGATACGCACACCATTAAATGCAGTTATTGGTTTTTCATCATTAGCGCGCAAAGAAGATAACGCACAAACACTTATTGGTTACCTAGATAAAATAAACTCTTCATCTAAAAGCTTGCTGAACTTGATTAATGACATTCTCGATATTTCAAAAATTGAATCACATAAGCTCAAGCTCGAAAGCACAGCGTTCGACTTAGATACAATTATAAAGCGTATTAACACAATGTTTGAAGCCAGTGCAGCCAACAAAGGGATTGGCTGGCAGGTTACAAACCAACTTCCGGTAGATACTTGGTATATAGGCGACCCTTTACGATTTGAGCAAGTAGTGCTGAATCTTTGTAGCAACGCTATAAAATTTACAGAGCAAGGTAAAGTAGCGGTGGCTTTTGATGGAGAGTTTATCAGTACTGATAAGGTCAAAATAACAGTCACCGTGACAGATACCGGTATTGGTATAAAACCAACTCAACAATCCAAGCTATTTAGTGCCTTTACCCAAGCAGACGACTCAACATCAAGGCGATACGGTGGCACAGGCCTGGGCTTAACTGTCGTAAAAGAGCTCAGTAAATTAATGGGCGGTAACGTCACGTTACAGAGCGAACCAAACGTTGGCTCTACGTTTAAATTTAACGTTGAGCTTCGCACCAGCCCAGTACAAGAGCAAGCCGAGCTTGTATACTCGGGTACTAAATTGGCGGCCTTAAAAGTGCTAGTAGCAGAAGATAACCCCGTAAACCAAATGGTAATTAAAGCCATGCTAGGCTCATTAGGTATTGTTGCCCATATTGTCGAAAATGGTGAAGCGGCAGTAGATATAGTAAAAGAGCAACACTTTGACTTAATTTTAATGGACTGCCAAATGCCAATAATGGATGGTTACAGAGCCACCGCCCTAATTAGGCAATTTAAGAGTGAGGTAGAGCTACCCATTATTGCGCTGACCGCCGATGTTATGCCTGAAGACAAAGCCCATGCTCAAGCTGTTGGCTTTAATCAGCATCTTGCAAAACCACTAGACCTAACTAGGCTAACCGCATGTTTAGCGCAATACGCTGAAATTGAAGAGTATTAGTACAACAATACGTAAATAAACACACTGGTGTTTTAATTTTGGCTTAAAATGCATGCACTCATAATAAAGCAGCCCAAGGTAAGCAGTAATGGCAACTTTTACCCACCAATGGTTTAATAATATTAACCAAATAGACGCACACGAGTGGACTCGTTTATTTGGTAATGAGCCCTTTACCCGCCATGCATTTTTATATGCATTAGAGCAAAGCCACTGTGTAAACCAAGAAACCGGTTGGCAGCCTCATCACTTAGCGGTTTATGAAGCTGACAAGTTAGTCGCACTCGCGCCTGGGTATTTAAAAAGCCACTCATACGGCGAGTATGTTTTTGATTGGGCATGGGCAGAAGCCTACGAGCAACACGGATTAGCCTATTACCCTAAATGGCTAAGTGGTGTGCCTTTTAGCCCCATTGAAGGCCAGCGTATTGCCATTTCACATACGAATACACAAAGCGTATACGACTACATAAAAAAGCAATTAAATTTAACGAGTATAGAGCAAGGTTGGTCTGGCTGGCATGTTAACTTTTGCCCAAAGGTGCAAGCTCAAGCCCTGTGTACTGACGATATAATGCAGCGTGTGGGCGTGCAGTTTCAATGGTTTAATAAAGGCTTTAAAACCTTTGACGATTTTTTGAATACACTCACCGCACGCAAACGAAAAACACTAAAAAAAGAGCGTGCTAAAATAGCACAGCAAAGTATTACCATTGAATGGCTACAAGGCTCGCACATAAGCCCTGAAACAATGCAGCTATTTTGTGAGTTTTATCAACGTACTTATTTAAAGCGTTCTGGGCATTTAGGGTATTTAAATATTGAGTTTTTTACTTTATTACAGGCGCTAATGGGCGATCAGCTAATTGTTATGCTTGCCAAAAAAGACAACAAAATAGTGGCAGCAACGCTAAGCTTACAAGGTGAAAACACCTTGTATGGCCGCTATTGGGGCGCCAACGAAGAGATAGACTCTCTTCATTTTGAGCTGTGTTACTACCAAGGGATTGAATTTGCGATTAAGCATAATTTACATTGCTTTCACTCGGGCGCTCAAGGTGAGCATAAAATACCTCGTGGGTTTGAGCCTGTTTTTACCTACTCCAGCCACTATATTGTTGAACCCGATTTTAGAGCAGCAATAAACGACTACCTAAAGCGAGAGCGCCAACATATGACAATGTATAAAACGCAGTGCGCTGATTTACTGCCGTTTAAAAACCAATAACTGATTATTAGCTGGCATAGCTGTATCACTTATGAGTGTAAGACCTGCTTGTGTTGCTAATTGCTCTATAGCCTCAAAATCACGAATACCGCTAAGTGGGTCACGTTGCGTTAAAAAGCGATCGAATTCTTCATTACTTGCACTTGTAAACTGTCCTTGGTATTTAAAAGGGCCATAAATACACACTACACCCTGGCTTGCTAAGTGCGTTGAAACCCCTTTAAAAAATTGCTCAACCAACGGCCAACTTACGATATGCAACGTATTTGCTGTGTAAATGGCATCCACGTTATTTACCGGCCATGCATAATTTAAGTCAAGCTCAAGAGGGGCGTGTAAATTAGTTAAATTAGCCTCCTTATGCCATAAATTTATTCCCTCATGGTTTATACGTCGATCACTTGTATACCACTGTAAATGCGGTAATTGCTCAGCAAAAAATACGCTGTGCTGCCCCGTACCCGAGCCTACTTCGAGTACCGATTTTGTCTTATTAAAAACCGTTTTAAGCACTTCTAAAATAGGACCCTTATTGTTTTCACACGCTTGTGAGAAAGGTTTGATCATGACCTGCACCAATATTGAAACTTATTGCACAACATTAACGCAAAAAAATGGCACTGAACAATTAAAGTTTTATAGATAATTTATAAAAGTGAGTTAATTCATGGCACTAAAATAAAAATAAGCCGATGGTATGTATTATGCTTTAATTAAATCAACCCTAAGTAGGGTGTATTACCAATATTAAATACGAGGATAAAATTATGCATACTCCCCCTTACACCGCTGTAGACGCTGTTGTCTCAGTGACAGAAAAAAGCACCGAAAAACCAATTAGTACCTGTGATAGTAGAGCCACTGTAATCGACTTACTTTCTCACTGTAACCAAAATCAACAGGCGCTAAAAAAACATGAAACAGACCAAATATTCATTCTTGGCTATAATTGATACTCAATTAAACGCTGCAAATAAATTTAATAATAACTGTTTACACTGAAACCGATTAAATGTAATGATAACTATTATCGTTAACTTAAATCGGTTTTTTTATGTCTCCCTTTCAGGCATTACAGCCTTATCATCATGAACTTGCTTGTAACTGCTTACGCCCAGGTTTACATGCGCCTATGGTGGTAGCTCACTACATAGAAACCGCTTTAAACGTTGCTAAAAGCTTTGAAAAACAGCGTAACCCCTTACTACAAGAGTTATATTTATTACGCACTCACCATGAAATTATCAATAAAATGTGCGACCCTCTAATACACAATGCCATTCGCAAGCAATGCCTTGAGCAGTTATATAAACCCTTATTGGCATTAAAACGCTTTTACTATGCACATAACGATACTGAAAAATTTTTAAAACTTGAGCGCGAAGCTCGCGTACTCAGTCACGAATTTAACCCTTTTTAAGGAGCGACTTATGAGCAATTTTAGAACCGAATCCGACAGCATGGGTGAATTACAGGTCCCTAGTGATGCGCTATATCAAGCACAAACCCAGCGTGCAGTTAACAACTTTGCTATTAGTGGCTTAGCCATGCCAAAACAATTTGTAACAGCGCTTGCATACATTAAACAAGCCGCTGCACAAAGTAACTTTGAGCTAAATCACTTAAGTAAAAGTAAAGCCAACGCTATTGAGCAAGCATGCCAACAAATTATTGATGACGAGCATTATGAGCATTTCCCCGTTGATATTTTTCAAACTGGTTCAGGCACCAGCTCGAACATGAACGCGAATGAAGTTATCGCAACCCTTGCAACCCGTATAGGTAAAGAGCCAGTTCACCCTAATGATGATGTAAATATGGGCCAAAGCTCTAACGATGTAGTGCCTACAGCCATTGCTCTAAGTAGTGCTATTAACGTGGTTTATGAATTACTGCCATCTCTTGAAAAACTATCGCAGAGCTTAGAGCAAAAAAAGGCAGACGTTGGCAAAATAGTTAAAACAGGGCGTACGCATTTAATGGATGCCATGCCCGTTACGTTTGAGCAAACGCTAAGCGCGTGGCAGTCACAAGTAAATAATGCTGCCTCTGGTATTCGCCATAGCTTAGAGCGAGTGTGCGAGCTTGCTCAAGGCGGGACTGCTGTTGGTACCGGCATTAATGCCGATGGTGAATTTGCTTCAAAATTTGCTAAAAACTTAAGCGCAAATGTGGGTATAAGCTTTAAACCAAGCAGTAACTTTTTTTACAACATTGGCTCACAAGATGCCATTGTAGCGCTTTCAGGTCAGTTAAAAGTATTGGCCGTAGCACAAATGAAAATAGCTAATGACTTACGCTGGATGAACTCAGGCCCACTTGCTGGACTTGGCGAAATAGAGCTTGAAGCACTGCAACCTGGCTCGTCGATTATGCCTGGCAAAGTTAACCCAGTGATCCCAGAAGCGGCAGCCATGGTAAGCGCTCAAGTTATAGGTAACGATGCAACCATCACTGTGGCAGGCCAAGCGGGTAATTTTGAGCTAAACGTCATGCTACCGGTTATTGCACATAATATTTTACAAAGCATTGAGCTACTTGCTAATAGCGCACAAGCATTGGCAGATAAGGCCATTGCAAGTTTTAAAGTAAACCAAACCAATATTGATAAAGCACTGGCTAAAAATCCAATTTTAGTGACTGCGCTTAATCCGGTGATCGGTTACGAAAAAGCAGCCAAAATAGCTAAGCAAGCGTATAAAGAAGCCCGCCCCATCATTGATGTGGCAGAGCAAGAAACCGACCTTTCACGCGGTGAATTAGAAAAGCTGCTTAACCCCACTAAACTTACTCAAGGCGGTTTATAAAGGTAAATCTAAAACGGCTTTAATTACTTGATAATATAGTTTTTATTGCCGTTAAAAATGCACCGTGTATGATAGTGATGAATAATTCATCACTATCAAGGTTTGTTATGCGTACTCCACTGTTAGCCCTACTTTTACCACTTTGCTTAACCGCATGCCTAGAAACAACATCGCAAGATGCAGCCACTCACTCGGTGAACGAGCTTAAAGAAGTACCGCATAAAGAAGTACCTCAACAAACCAATAGTGAAAACAAGCACACACCCTCTACTGATGCATCTCAACCAATAAAAACCGCTTTAAAAGAAGTATCACTTAACGATATTAAAACCGCAAAAAGCGAGCTTAATACGTTAATTGCCAATACACAGTGCGATACCTCCGCACAATGTAAAGTTATGCCAGTAGGAAGCAAAGCCTGCGGCGGACCAAGTGATTATGTTGTTTATTCAACAAAAGCAGCTAAAGAGGGGCAAGTCAGTTCGCTTGCAAAGCAAATAACAACGCTTGAAAAAGCCTACAACACACAAAATGAAATGATGAGCACATGCCAGCATTTAACTTCTCCAAGCACGCAGTGTGTTGAAAATAAATGTGTTAAACTTGAAGGCTCAGCGGTAAGTGTATTTTAAGGACAAGGTTATGAGTTGTTTGCCATCAGCAATTAAATTATCAATTGTGAGTGTTGCCACCAGCGCTATGCTATTACTTAGCGGCTGTGCGAGCACATCATCAAGTACTGAACAAGATCAGAATTTGTCTGACTTGAACTACGACCTTAATAACATTGTTAGTGATAATAGTTGCACCGCAAGCTTTCAATGTAAGGTACTCGAAGTAGGTGCACGCGCGTGTGGCGGGCCAAGTAAGTATGTTGTGTATTCAACACTTAACACCTCTCAAGAGCACGCCGAAGAAGTGGCCCATAAAATTACACAGCAACAAAAAGCACAAAATAAAGCGCAAGGTTTAACCGATTGCTCACCCGTGCTAGAAGTGCAAACCTTGTGTATTAATCAGCAATGCCAAGCGTTTGATATAAAATAGCTATACACTATTTAAAACTTAAATTAAGCGTTAATTTAATAATGGAATTAGCGCTGATATAACCACCACCAACACCACACAAATTCCTGCTTTAACAATATATTTCATTGGCATTTCTTTTTTTACCCAGTACGCATAAATAAAGCGCACAAAATAGCTGGCGGCAGTGCCAAACAAAGCAAATATAATAAGGTAAGTAATCAGTATAATATTCAAAGCAGTACTTCTTTATAGTTGTTGCCCTTAGTGTAAGGGCTTAGTACAAAGAACGCAAAGCACTGCTTTTATTGAGCCCCACACTTATATTAAGTGGTTAGTAACCCAAAGCGCTGATGCACTATTTAGCTTTTTTTGTGTGGGCAATTAAAAGCTCAGCAACTTGCTGTTTTACAGCTCGCTTATCATCACTTTGAACATTAAATCGTGTTGCTAACTGGGCTATTTCATCATCGTTTAAATTAAACGATAGGCGCTGACGTGTTTTTTTAGATTTTACATCCAAACCTAAAATTTTACGGATCATATCTGAGGGCGTAAGCTCTTGGTCTATGGCCTGCTTTTTTATCGACTTTTGTACTTCGCTGCTTAAATCAAATGCCATTTGTGTGGCACGCACAGCTTGCTCTTGACGTAACCACTTGTCTTTAGCGTCACTCACTTCGCATCTCCTGGAAACAAGTCGACTATATCAGTAATTGGGCGTGTTAGTGTCAGTGACACTTCGGTCTCACCGCCATCCCATATTTCAATATTTAAGCCGTGCCCTTCGTCCGGCGATGCTAAGCAAATCACTTCACAAGGTTCGCCACCTTCTTGCTCATAACGCGGCAATGACTGACCACGAAAATCTTTGTTATGGAAATAACACACATATGGCGACCCACTTTGCTGATAGCTTTTAGCTAAAAACTGCATAAACTGCTCAGGCGTATTTTGCACCTGTATATGGGTTAACGACTCTTCATCAAAAATGCGCGCAAATTCGTCTAGACCAAATATTTGCTCTACGTCGTCACGCTGAATTTTGATTGAAAAATTAGCCCACTGCTCACCATCATCTTGCTCAATTTGTAAAAATACCACCTGTCCGCTGTTCGTCTCTAGCACAAACTCAGTATCACTACTGTGCTGATATTGATAAGTTTGAATATCAATAACACGCAGCGTTTGCCCTTTTAACCACGACGGATATGCAAATGAGTCTATAACGCTAAACATGTCACCTTTTTTAAGCTCACTTGCATGGTTAAGCTGACGTTCTGGCTCTTTTTTTGATTTGAAAAAGTTAAACATAATGAGACATCCCTTAAGCAAAAAAGGTAACTAAGCTAAGCTTAATTACCTTTTGTAAATAATGTACTAACTATTAGCCGTTTTGCTTGGCTTTAATGCGCGCTAAAATATCAGCACTTTTTGGGCTTGTATCGCCAATACCTGCTTCAGCCATTTTCGCTTTTAAATCGTCGCCATTTGTATCTGACTCAAGTTGCTTTGCAGCGCCTAACTGGTCGCTACGATCTTGCTGACGCTGTTTAATACGTTCAAGGGACTGGCGAGCCGAGGTCATAGATGAGCTATTAGTATTAAGCGTGCTGTTAACAGCCATTGTTGCTTGCTGTACGCTTTCTGTGGTTTTAACCATAGTAAGCTGACGTTGGTTTTCTTTAATCGACTTTTCAGCGTCTTTAACTTGCTGCTTAAGCGTTACAATGTGGTTGCTAAAGCCTGCTAAAACTTGCTCATGCTCTGCTTTTTCAGCTTCAAAATCACCAATTTTTTCTGCAATTTCTAATGCTAAGGCTTCGTTACCTTTTTCAAGAGCTTGGCCTGCATACGCTTCGTGCTCAGCAATTGAGGCATCTACCGCGCTAATTTTACGCTTAGTTTGCATTTCTTTAGCCATTACTTCTGTAAGGCTTTTTTTAGCACGATTAAGTGCATTTTGCGCATCTGCTATTTCTTGTTCAAAAATACGAATACCATTTGCATCTACAATTGCTTCGCCCGCTTCACGCGCGCCGCCACGTACTGCTGTAAATAATTTTTTTAATATACTCATAATCTTAACTCCACTAACTAGTTACTAATCGTTTAAATACAAGGTCACGGCTTCTAGTGCGTCAATAGCGTTGTCTGCTAGTGTCACTAGTTCGTGGGTAATATCATCTAATGATGAATTTACCGACAGTGCACCAAAAATCGCGTATTTTTTATCGATTTTAGCAAATGCACTCAGTGGAATTGGCACGTTTAAACGCAGTAGTGTTTCGTTTAACTCGTTGCGTAATTCACTTTTTACTTCATCTTCGCCAAACAAGTAGCTAATACATAACAACTGCTCTTGTGTTTGCGTAACAAAAATTGGAAGCTCATCGTTTCCATCAACTATGACTTGTAAAACATCTTGCTCGCCAGGATTGGCAATCAAGAAAGACTCAAAGTTAGCGCCTTCGGTTTCAAAAGAAGCTAATTTTATTGAAAGTTCATTTAATTCCATGTCTCTGCCTTTTTGCTGTTTGACATATTATGTCTGAGTTAAGATTCGCACGGCCGACATAATATGTCAACCATGTTTTATTAATTTTTATACAATTCGCTTTCTATTTGCCACGCATTACGGTAGTAATCATATAGCTGCCCCGAACCTAACCTATTGACTTCAATACTTTTAATTTTTTCAAAATACTGGTTAGGAAATACAAAGCTGGCTAATAAATATTCTTTACTTACCCACCTTGATGGCACCGGCATAGCGCTTATATTTTTAATTCGCCCACTGGCTGGTTGACCCATTTTAGTGGCAATAGTCCACCCCCACTGTCCAAACGAAGGAATATTTTGCTGGTACTGCTCAACATAATCAAAACCAGCCGCTTTTACCGTTTTAGCAATACTTAAAAATGCTTTTTTGGCATGATAAGGCGAAGTTGACTGCACCGCCATTGCGCCGTCGGGGGCCAAAAGTTGTCGTACATGGTTATAAAAATAGTCGCTGTACATTTTGTTTAAATCGGGGTGATTTGGGTCCGGTAAATCAATTAAAATAGTGTCAAATTGCTTACCTTGATCAAGCAACTTTTCAACCTCTAAAAACGCATCGCCCACAATAATATTTGCACGCGGGTCTAACATTGAACGATTATTTAGCGCTAATAATCGCTTACTTATAGACTCAGGCGGTGTAAAATCTCCGTCTTTATGGCCAAATAAATTAAGCAGCTGTGCATCTAAATCAATTAACGTTACCTCGTTCACTGGCCACTTTAAAACATCTCTCAGGGCAAGCCCGTCACCACCACCAATAATTAATACGTTATCGTGCCGGTTTGATGCGAGCATGGCCGGATACACCAGCATTGAATGATATATTTGCTCATCAATACTCGAGAACTGTAAACGCCCATTTAAATACAAATCGGTAATAGGCACTGGCTGGTTTTTGCTTAAGCGCTCAGTTAATACGACATGCTGGTATTTAGTTGCTTGTGAGTAAATAACTTTATCTTTGTAAAGCACATTACTTAAGCTGTTCATCCAGCTACTTCCCATCACTAAAATAAACCCAAACAGTGCCAGTAATACTATATGGCAAACTAAAAGTGCCTTAGCAAAGCGCACATGAGCATGGTAGCGCCATAAAAAGGCGAGCCCTGCCAATATATTAAAAAGTGCTGTCCACGCTGCAGCTTGCATTATAGGCATCGCCAGCATAATGCTTACCCAAATAGCCGCACCAATACCGGCGCCAATATAATCGGCACCATAAATGGTGCCTGCATTGTTTTCTAAAAAGCGCCCGTACACATGTTGGCGAATACGCGCAATAAGCGGTATCTCCATACCAATAAACAAACCCAGTACTAAACCAAACACATAAGGTAAAAAGCGTGACCACTCTTGCAGCTTTTGAAATACATAGCCGTTAAGCACAATATCTGGCGGTAAATTAAAAATACTAGAAAACAAATGAGGAAGAGAATAACTTACAGCAATTACACCGGCTATTGCCAAAATACAGCCCATACCAATCAGGGCAATAATACTTTCCAGCCAAGCAAAGGCGGTAAAAGCATCTTTAAACCAACGGGCTAAAAATGCGCCTAAGCCCATGGCAACTATCATGGTGCCAATCATGGCATAGATAGCACTTTCTACAGAGCCCAGTACACGCCCTGCGTAATGCGAAAGTAAGTATTCATAAATAAGGCCGCACCCAGCGAGTACGGCCATAACAGTGATTAGTAAAATATCGTGCCCAAGTAAACGCGATTTACTTGGGCTAGTTGTAGTTGATGACACTGATTATGCGCCTAGTAAGGTTGCCATAGTAATACCGACAGCAAACGACACTGCAGCAGAAATAGCACCTACACCTACATTTTTCTGACGGTTTACTTCATCTGAAATATCACAACCTGATAAAATTATTTTTATGGTGATTAAATGTAAAATGATGAATGCCACTAAACTTACAATCGCGCTAATAGCCCAATAAAACAGGCTGGCATTAATGTTATCGGCCGCATACGGTGCAATACCTGATGCCGCAGTAATAGCTAAGGCACTGCCTACTAAAAAGCCTGCGTAGCGTATACCTACCGCTAAATTGCCATCAATAATGGCTTGCTGTAAACAATCACCGCTTTTATTGGTACGCTTAAATAATTGTACGCGGTATTGGCTTACAAGCAGTAGTGCAACACTGCCAATAATAAAAGCCGCAATAACGATAGGCAGCCCGTGCCAACCCTCTGTTGCTACCCATAAAAGTGCAGAGCGAATCACAATCGCCACGCTTACTACATGACCAAAGTCGATAATAGAGGCCGTTACGTTACCTTTTACAATTTCGTCGTGCAGGCTGACTTTGCGAAGCGCAACCTTATCTTGAAAAAAGTGGCCTAATTTAATCAGTACAATGGCTAATACACCATAGCCTAGCATTTGCAGGGCTTCTTGTTGTAAAGAGGCAGCAAAAGCACCACTGCTCACACCCGTTAATACAATGGCAAGTGCAACTAAGCCTGCCGCAAAGCTAATGCCAAAAGCAAAGTTATCGCGCTCTGTTATTTCATCATTTGCATGAAGGTTTGAAACCCAGCCCTTAATGTATTTTAGGCTTACAAATAACAACACTATAATTGCAAAATCAATCGCCAAAGCTTGTAGCGACCACATAGTTATTCCATTAAATTCGTACATATTTCTAACTCCAACTTATTCTTTACTTACCACGGCTCACGCCACGAGAGGTTCTGCTACCGCTATTACGTATCGATCCAGAGCTGTTGCTATAACTACTCGAACGCGAGTAACTACTGCGGCTTTTAGGCGGTGTATAACTACTGCGGCTTAAACCCGAGGCACCCGTTTTTTTGCTCGCATAAGGGCTGGTAAACTGTTTGCCTTGGCGTTGGTACGATTGACGCGTACGCGTTTCTAACGCACTTTGCGTTTTAATTTGTTTAGGGCTTGAGTAACGATAGTGGCCGTAATCGTTGTAATAGCTATATTTACGGCGGCTGCTCCAACGTCCGTATTCAACACGGTCAAATACATCGCCTAAAATACGGTACATGCCATACCACTGCCAAAAGCTAATACCATTGCTATTCGTTTGCCAGTTACCGTAATTAGGGTTGCCCACCAATTGATTACCTTCGCCTGCGCCCTCCGCTTCTTTACTAATAGCACCGACGCGCGCAAGGCTGCCCTTAGACATATCCGCCAACATATTAATCGGGTCAGTTAATGCGTCAGAAAACAGCGTAGGCTTAGCCGCCTCACGTAGTAAATCAATACTGTGTAGCGTGTCTTCGTAGGGAGGAATTAAATAAGTGCCTTTAATATCTTTAAGTCGTTGTGTTAAACCACTGTAAAGGGCACCCTGCCTTGTAGCATCAAGGGTAATTACATCAACAACCTGACTAAGTTCTGGCTGTTGCTGTTTAAGGAGTTTGCCATATTCTTTAAGCAATACAGCATTACGTATAGTGCCATTATCAAGCGCAGTACCAAGCTGTGCAAGCTCAACATCTGCCTTTTTAATAGACTCTTGAATTGTTTGTTGTAGTTGCTCTTCTTTAGATTGACAACCCATAAGCACTGCAAACAAACAAAACAGGCTCATAAGTTTCCAAGCTTTTATATTCGACATTCATGTCACCTGATTTAATAAATAACCGCATTAGTCTTACACAGGTCACTTATTAAGCCAAGAATGAAATTGCAACAAAGTAAGTCTGCCTAAAATAAAATAACCAGCTATAGTTACTCCATGAATTTAAACACATTCTTTTACTTACACATTTAGTAAGTAACATCAGCGCTACGCGTAAGCCTTCTATTAATAGATAGCACCAATAAGTAATAACTCTTTTAGTAATAGAGCACGGCAGTAAGTAGGGATTTGGCTAAATGTTTCATAGTATTCGTAACAAATTTATTATTATTACAACTTGTCTAATCGTACTAAGCGCTAGTTTTGTTTTTTATTTAGCAATTAATGAGCACGAGGATTTATACCGCCAATCAGTTGAAGAAAACCTCGATGCCATGTCATCAAATATTTCAGATAATTTGTTACGTGTTATGTCGCAAGAGATAGATTTATTTTCTATCACAACTGAGCTTTTGGGGTTAGATAGGTACGAGCACATAAAATTTGTAAATGTCTTTGATAGCAATTGGCAGCTAATACAGTCTTACGTGCACCCTAATTACTTAAAGTACGAGGATTTTACTCCACAGCTAAAGGGCATCAAACCGCAAAGCTTGCCCCGTACAGTCAGTGTTACTAACCAAGGCTTAGTTGCCTTAAAAACAATTGGTGAGGAACAGTTCCCTATAGGCTACTTATTAATTGTTCAAGATTTTAATAAGCCCCTTAATGAAAGCAAAGCGAGCTTATTTTATAGTGCGGCCCCTATCGTTATTTTTAGTATCGTGATCACCATCATCATCTCTTTTTGGATATACCAACATTTATTAAGCCCGCTATTAAAACTTTCTAAGTTCACGCAAAAAGTAGAAAAAACAAGAAGCTACCAACTTCAATACCAAGGTTCGGGCAACGATGAAGTATCGCAACTTGGTAAAGATATTAATAACTTACTTAACACTATTAACGCCCAAGTGGTTACTAATCAAAAAAAAACCGCACAACTTTTAAAGCAAAAACAATCAATGGAGCACTTAGCTAACTTCGATATATTAACTGGTTTGCCAAATCGTATGTTCATTATGGCCTTACTAAAAGAAGAATTAACACGCTGTAAAAGCAACCATCAAGATTTAGCAATCATGTTTTTCGACGTAGATAGCTTTAAAGGTGTTAACGATACACTTGGCCATGAAACGGGCGACCTACTTTTAAAGGCGGTAGCCAGTAATATCAAAGAGCACTTACGCGAAAATGATGTTATTGCTCGCTTAGGAGGGGATGAGTTTTTAATAATGCTGCGTAATATAAATAATTACACCGACGTTATTAATATTGCGGAGCAAATTATCAGCTCAATGCACACACCTTTTACTATTAATCAGTGGGATATACCCACTGGGGTAAGTATTGGCATTGCCCACGCTAAAGAAGCTGAGTTTGACATTAATACATTAATTAGTAATGCAGACATCGCAATGTATGCCTCAAAAGAAAAAGGGAAGGGATCGTTCACCGTTTTTCATAAAAAGATGTTAGAAAACAGTAAGCGAATGGCTCAAGTTGCTAATTTAATTAGTCATGCAATTGCGCAAAATGAATTTGAAGTTGTGTATCAGTTAAAAATAGCCGCCAATGGTGAGGCTAATGGCCTTGAAGCACTTATTAGGTGGCAAAGTGAAGAGCTTGGCTTTATTTCACCAGGTGAGTTTATACCCATTGCAGAGCAAGCAGGTAAAATAAAAGCAATCACACAGTGGGTTATCTCTAGGGTATTTCAAGATTTACCCACTTTAGAACAATCTATAGGTAACCATGTACGCGTTTCTTTAAACCTATCGAGTCATGATCTTAAAGATAACCACTTCATTAATGTAGTAAAAAATAAGTTGGTTAAATACAACGTCGACATTGCAAATATCCAGTTTGAAATTACCGAATCAAGCTATCTCGATAATTTTGAAAACTCCAATCAATTCTTTAACCAAATAAAAAAAATGGGCGGCTCTATAGCCCTTGATGATTTTGGAACGGGATACTCATCGCTAAGCTACCTTACAAAAATAGATATCGATACCATCAAAATTGACCGTATGTTTGTTAATCAATTTGACAGCTCAGAAAAGGATGCGGCGGTATTAAAGGCCATACTCGATTTAAGTAAACGCCTAGGTTTAAAAATATGCAGTGAGGGTATAGAAACAGCCAGCCAGGCTAACTACCTGATTAAAAATGGCAGTGATGAAATGCAAGGGTATTATTTTGCAAAACCTGTAGCCCTATCCCACATACCAGCAGCTAAAGCCCAAGCAAAAGAAGCATTTAAAGCGCTAACTTTAAAATAAATCAGCGCTACTAGGGCGTTAGCGTTACAACGGTTAGCTCGTCAGGAATTTTTGTATCAGCAGGTAAATAAGCAACTGCATTTTCTTCTTTCAATAAATACGCAATAATTTCTTTAGCCGAGCTAAATTCGATAGGTGGCTTGCTACGCCCTGTAAATCTCATCTGAGCCCAATAAGCCTGAATCCTAGATTCGGTTAAGCCAACCAACTTTGTATTAAAGTCGATTCGTAACGGGTTTCCGGCAGGTAAATTTACTGCTTTAAATTGACGACTCAACGCGCCGCCCATATAAATATGGCGAATTTGCTGCTTACTCAAAGCCAAGCTTTTATTGGCCGTATTAACAACAATGATCACTTTAGATGTATGGCTATTATCCGCGTAGGCTTGTACGCTAATACACAATAATGACCAAGTAAAAATAAACACCAGTATTATGTGTTTAATCACGTAAGTTAACTTAGAGTGCATCATCAAAATACCCAATCTAAGCCAATAAGGTAAAGATTCGTTTTTCTATTAAAGTTAGTATCCTCAGGGATAACAAAAAAAGAATTATTAACCTCATCGCCCTCTAAAGCAGATACTTCCGCTTTTAACGCCAGATTAGGTAATACATCCCATCGTATACCGAGTGTCCATGTTTTTAGTGAGTCGGGCGCCGATTCTGAAAATACGCTGTTATAGGCCTGTGCCAGCTGATCTAACTCTACACTAACGCCTACAGGGATCTCATTCTGATTAGCGTTAATTTCTACATCGCTATCTGCAAAGGTCAAATGATAAGTAAAAGGTGCATCGTTATAGCCTACGGTTAAGTAATAGCTTTGTATAATCGGAATTATATCTAGCTGTGTTTTAATCTTTACCCACTCACCTCTAAAAAAATAATCTAAATTATCATAAATAACACCAAGCTGATCTGCATGTGCACTGCCCTGTGTCGTCAGTGACGCTGCACTTAGGCTAAAATTAAAATTCTCTAAAGTATCTTGTAATTGGTTAATCGATTTAAGATCTAGCGCTATATTACCGTTATACCTTGAAGCTCTAAACTCTATATTTTCAATGTTCAACTTCCCTATAACACCCACTAAATTATCTACCTCAAAGCCTGTTTTAAAAGGGCCTATACCAATACTTCCCGACTCTTCGCCGTAGTATCCTTCAATACTGATATCAAAGTCATCTGAGCCAAATTTGTAAATAACATCAACACCATTAAATGTTTTAAATAAATACGTGTCGTAAACTTGTTGTGGCGGATTGATCCATGGGTAGGCAAACCCTACATCAGAGAAGTCGCTCATTGTAAAAAATGGGGTGCGCAGCTTACCGGCTTTTATCTGCAAATTGGTTATCGGTGTATAAGTCAAATACAGCCATTCAAGTCCACTCTCACCAGATACCGTTGTACTATCGGATCTAAGTACCCCTTGTGCTGTCACTGACCAGTTTTTATTAAACTGATACTCAGCTTGAAGACCTATTAAGCTTGATGGTGAAAAGTTAAGAGTGTCGTCGTAACCTCTATATTCGACATCTTTTTCATCTAAGTAACCACCAATAACACGCGCGTAGCCCGAAAAATCAAACTCATCCGATTTAGCTGGTAAATGATGTAGGCCCACGATTAAAACGAATATCTGAAATATTTTATTTCGCATAGACATTCAGCAACCTATATAAAAAAGCGCTGAATATTAAAAAGTAACGACATTTTATAATTCTGCAGAATAATTATTATGAGGTATAACTATAGTCAAACTTAATGAGAGTGGATCAAAATAGTCTGAACTATAAGCTATTATTTTTATACATCTTACTAGATTAGTTAAGTTAAGAGTCTTGGGTGTACTGTAATACCAATTCGCTTAATGGAGTAATCTATTTTGAAGCTTAAAAAAGAATCAATGTCAGTAAAAACTCACTATTTAGCTGTTATAAATTAGAGTCCTTAAAAGTAGATAGCGACACTTCCATACCCTTAAAATAATTGATACCAACCCTTACACAAAGGGGCTACGCTTTAGAGAAGGAAATGCTGGATATAACTTTTCTGCAGACGTAAAAAAACCCAACTATTGCAAGTCGGGCTTTCTTGTATTTGGCACCAGGCGATGTCGTAGTGCCCACAGCGGTGGAGAGCCACATAACAGATGCTGCAATAACACCGGTCAATGCATTTGATAGCCAAAACACGGTTCACAAAGAGGCGCTGCGCTTAGGAGACGCTACGCTTTAGAGAAGAAAATGCTGGATATAACTTTTCTTCAAACGTAAAAAAAACCAACTATTGCAAGTCGGACTTTCTTCTATTTGGCGCCAGGCGATGTCGTAGTGCCTACAGCGGTAGAGAGTCACATAGCAAATGCTACACTATCATTGGTCGGGGCGGCCTTGTGCGGGGCTCGCCTTCGCGCTGTTTCGTTTGATGTATAGGAATACAAATGCCGTGGAGTACAGGATGTACGAGAGCGGGCACTACAGAGTTCGGCATGGGGTCTTGGCTATTTTTACTAAACCCTAGACAGCAAAAAACCCGTTACATCGCTGTAACGGGTTTCTCTTATTTGGAGCCTGGCAATGTC
>NZ_PNCU01000069.1:0-46931 GCF_005886915.1 Pseudoalteromonas sp. S3776
CCCTGGTTGCTCAGCTACTTCAGGCTCTGCTTTAACAGGCTCTGGTGTTGCTGGCTGTTCAGCTACTTCAGGTTCTGCTTTAACAGGCTCTGGTGTTGCTGGTTGCTCAGCTACTTTAGGTTCTGCTTTAACAGGTTCAGGTGCTGAAATAGGTTGCTCAGTAACAACAACGGGCTCTTCAGCTGTTTCAGGGTCAACCGTTTTCACTGCATCGTCATTGGCTGTTGTTGGCTCTGCTTTAGGGGTAGCTTCAACTTTAGCTAAGTCTTCTACAGCTAACGCTTGCTCAACATTTTCTGATGCATCGTTAGAGGTTGGTTGTTCAGCTTTTGCTTTAAGCTCTGCCTCGTACTCTGCTGCTGCTTGATCAGCGACAGGAACAAATGCAGGCGCTTCAGTGGTTCTCTCTTCATTTGCTTCATTTTGCTCAGGGCGGCGACGACGCTGACCCGAAGCACGAAGGTGACGAGGAGAACGGCGTGAACGCGTACGTGTTTGCCCTTGCTCATCTTCAGAGTGTGCTTCCTCAGATGGCACTGTAGCTACTGGCTTTGCTTCTTGCTCAGGTTGTGTTTTAGCCGTTTGCTCTTTTACAGGTGCAGGCTTTGTTTGCTCTGATTTTTGCTCATTAGTAGCTTGCTTTTCTGCTGGCACTTTCTCTTGCGCTTTAGGTTGCTCTAATTTTGGCGTTTCAGTGCTTTGCTGCGCTTGCTCAGGCGTATCAGATGCGTTTACTTGCTCAGTATTTTCATCTTGCATACGTACTTTCTTACGCACATTACGACGTTGACGACGAACTTTTGGCTTTTGCTCTTTAGGCTCAGCGTTTTGTTTAGTCTCAGCTTCATTCGCTTTAGCGTCTGTTTTAACTTGCTCTTTATCTGCATTACGATTGTCGTTATTACGGTTATCGTTACGCTTACGCGAGTTAGGGTTACGACGACGCTTGTTACGGTTCTCGTTTTTCTCTTGGCTTTCGTTCGCTGTAGAATCAGTTTTCACTTCTTCTTCACTAGGGCGTTCACCACGAGGTTTAGAGCGTGAGTTATTACGACGACGTTGGTTGTTATTACGACGACGATTGTCACTGTTACCACGGCGATTGTTATTACGCGTTTGCTGTTGCTTTTCTTGCTCTGCTTTTTCTTTTGCTTGTTTTTCTTCTTCGCTTTCACTAGAGAATAACGATTTGAACCAATTACCAATAGCCGCGAGTAAACCACCTTCAACTTTAGGTACTGCAACAGGGGCTGCTGGCTTATCTACTTTAGCTTGTGGTGCGGGTGTTGAAGGCATAACAACACCTTTAAGCATTGGTTCTTCACGTACCGGCGCAGCTGCTGGTTTAGCCATTTCGAACGACTCTGGCTCTGGGGCAACAACTTGGTCGTAACTTACTGTTTCCAGTGTTTCGTCTTTACGTAAACGCATCACTTCGTAGTGTGGTGTTTCCATGTGTTGATTAGGAATAATTACCACATCACATTTGTGATGTTTTTCAATACGGTGAACGCTTCTGCGCTGCTCGTTTAATAAATAAGCAGCAACAGCAACTGGCACTTGGGCATTTACTTGTGCAGTGTTGTCTTTAATTGCTTCTTCTTCAATTAAACGCAAAATAGAAAGGGCGATTGACTCATTAGAGCGAATCGTGCCTTGTCCGCTACAACGCGGGCACGGGCCTTGGCTTGCTTCACCAAGTGAAGGGCGCAAACGCTGGCGCGACATTTCTAGTAAACCAAAGCGCGATATTTTGCCAATTTGTACACGCGCACGATCTGGGCGAGCCGCGTCTTTTAAACGGTTTTCTACTTCGCGTTGATGGCGAGGCGGTGTCATATCGATAAAGTCGATAACAATTAAACCACCTAAGTCGCGAAGACGTAATTGGCGGGCAATTTCATCAGCCGCTTCTAAATTAGTATTGAGTGCTGTTTCTTCAATATCACCGCCTTTAGTTGCCTTAGACGAGTTAATATCAATAGAGGTAAGCGCTTCTGTTGGGTCAATTACTATAGAACCACCTGAAGGCAAACGTACTTCACGTTGGAACGCAGATTCAATTTGGCTTTCAATTTGGTAATGTGTGAATAATGGCGTGTCGCCTTGATATAGCTTTACACGGCTCATAAAGTCAGGGCGAAAACGCTCAATGTGCGCTTTAGCTTCTTCAAACACACGTGGTTTATCAATTAATATTTCGCCAATATCGCGGCGTAAATAATCGCGAATAGCGCGGAAAATTACGTTGCTTTCTTGGTGAATCAAAAACGGAGCTTTAGCACTATCGGCTGCTTGTTGAATAGCATCCCAATGGACTAAAAGCGCTTTTAAATCGTAGTTTAATTCTTCAAACGATTTGCCAACACCTGCGGTACGTACAATTAAGCCCATGCCTTTTGGTAGTTCTAAACGGCTAAGTGCTTCTTTAAGGTCTGTACGCTCATCACCTTCGATACGACGAGAAATACCGCCTGCACGAGGATTATTAGGCATAAGCACTAAGTAACTACCCGCTACGCTGATAAAAGTAGTAAGGGCTGCGCCTTTTTGGCCGCGCTCTTCTTTATCTACTTGTACTATTACCTCTTGGCCTTCTTTAATCACGTCGCGAATATTAGGACGACCATGAAAAGTGTAACCTTGCGGGAAGTATGTGCGGGCAATTTCTTTTAAAGGAAGGAAACCATGACGATCGGCGCCGTAATCTACAAAAGCCGCTTCTAAAGAAGGTTCAATGCGTGTAATTTTGCCTTTATAAATATTGGCTTTTTTCTGTTCGTGACCTGGGCTTTCTATATCTAAATCATATAGGCGCTGGCCATCAACCAGTGCTACGCGCATTTCTTCTTGCTGCGTTGCATTGATTAGCATACGTTTCATATTGTTACTCTACTTATTTTGTGTCGCTGACATGACGAAACGTGTTCGCCTGTTCAGTTGTTCCCTTTTTTAGAATGTGCAGCCTCACGACTGGGTCTGTTACGGAACGCTCTGTAATATGTATGCAGTATTTTTTAAATGCTGGCTAACAATAACGTACGCTTACGTTATTAAATTCTTTATGGTGCTAAAACTGTTGGCTCTTACGCTCTTTACAAGTTTTACCCAGAAGTTGGCCTGTCATATCAATCTTTTTAGTACGTTTATGTTAGGCGCGTAGGGCTCGTTAAGTTGCGTAAATACGATGAGTATTTTCTAAGTACTTACGAGCAAAGTTCGCTGCCGAATGTTAATAAACGCTTATTTGCTAGATTTTTAGTTCTAAATAAGCTGCTATACGGTACTACATGTGAGCAAATGCTGAACAACGTATTTACGTCGTCACTATCAAACAAATTATTTGTTCATTGCTTTTATTTTTACATTAAATGTCAATTCATGTTCAAACTTAATCAGTAATATATTACGCGCATTACTGTTAGTTGAGCGCACGTGTTAACTGAGTAGGCATAAAAGCTTTGGAAAACTTAACTCGGATCTGTATGATCGGCTACCCAGAATGTGCATCACGAATGTTTTAATGTGTTAAAAAGCACCGTTGTTATTTTGCAAATACTAAATATTTGCGCTGCTGATTATCCCACTATTATAACCGTGTTAGCAACTAAATTATTTTACTTAAATCAGTGATTAGGCAATGTCAGAAAAAACCGGCTTACAAGTAACTTTTGTCACAATCAACGAAGACCATTTAGGTCAGCGTATTGATAACTTTCTTATTACCCATTTAAAAGGGGTGCCTAAAAGCGCTGTTTATAAAATTTTACGCAAAGGCGAGGTACGCGTTAATAAAAAACGCATTAAGCCTGTTTATAAATTACAACTTAATGATGTCGTGCGTATTCCGCCAATTAAAGTAGCAGAACGCGAAGAGTTTGTGCCTAAAAAGCTAGATAAAGTAAAACAATTAGAAAGCGCCATTTTATTTGAAGACAAGTACCTCATTGTTATTAATAAACCTTCTGGCATGGCTGTACATGGTGGTAGTGGCTTAAGCTACGGTTTAATAGAGGCGCTGCGCGTATTACGCCCAGATGAGCGTAATTTAGAGCTCGTGCACAGACTTGATAGAGATACATCGGGCTGTTTATTAATTTCGAAGCGCCGCTCAGTGCTCACTGCGCTGCATGAGCAGCTGCGTGAAAAAACCATGGAAAAAAACTACTGGGCATTGGTAACAGGGCAGTGGGACTCATCGGTTAAAAATGTGACCGAAGGCCTGCGTAAAAACACGCTTAAGTCGGGCGAGCGCGTGGTGCGCGTAGATAATGTTGAGGGGAAACCTTCACATACCCGCTTTAGAGTACTTGAGCGTTTTAACGAGTGTTCACTAGTACAAGCTTCTCCTGTAACAGGGCGTACTCACCAAATACGTGTTCATACCCAGTGTAAAGGCCATCCTATTGCGTGCGATGATAAATACGGCGACCAAGGTTTTGATGAATCAATGCGTAAAATTGGTTTAAACCGCTTATTTTTACACGCTCACGATTTAAGCTTTTATCACCCTAAAAACGAAACCACTCTGCGTGTAGAAGCACCGCTTGATAACGCACTTAAAAATTGTATTTTAAAATTAAGAGATGCTAAAGCGTAATGACCGCCGCTGTGTTTAAAAAGTATAAACTGGTTATTTTTGATTGGGATGGCACTGTAATGGACTCAATTAGCAAAATTGTTAATTGTATTCGTCACAGTGCACTTGCGCTTAATATTGAACCGCCAAGCGACACTGCAATTAAAAATATAATTGGTATGTCGCTTGAACTTGCCATTGAGGTACTTTTTCCTGATGACGTAGCGCAGCATTCTGCATTAATTAAGGGCTATAAACAGCAATACCGTGTTGATACTACCCTAACACCTGTATTTGATAATGTGGAAAATGTACTAAGTACATTAAAAGCACAAGATGTTATTTTAGCGATTGCCACCGGTAAAGGGCGCGCGGGGCTTGAGCGTTTGCTTGATGAAAGCCAGCTGCGCGAATTTTTTAGTGCAAGCCGTACCAGCTGTGAAGCGCAGTCTAAGCCATCTCCTGACATGCTTTACCAACTTTTAAATGAGTTGGAAGTTAATGTAGATGATGCCCTTATGATTGGCGATACAAAAATAGACATGGCAATGGCAAAAGCAGCGGGCATGGATAGGATAGGTGTGACCATGGGGGTCCATAACGCGGAGCAATTAAACGAATTTACCCCTGTTGCAACCGTTGATAGTTACCAACAGTTGCAACGTATTTTAGTTGGTTAATTTTTTGGCTGCTCGGCAAGTATATCAAGATTAAACTCAGCTAATAGCTGGCTGAGTTTAATTAGTGGCAAGCCTATTAAACTATTTGGATCGTCCCCGTTTAACTTTTCAAATAAACAAATGCCTAATCCCTCACTTTTAAAGCTCCCGGCGCAGTTATAAGGTTGCTCTGCATCGCAGTAGGCGTCTATTTGCGCTTTGGTGAGTGTTCTAAATACCACTTCAAAAGGCTCTATTAACGTTTTTGCTTTATCGCTCGCAATATCGTAAACACACAGGCCGGTTAAAAACGTAACGGTTTGACCGCTAAATAGCGCAAGCTGTTTTAAGGCGTTTTCTTTATTATGAGGTTTACCAAGAATTTGCCCGTTAAACACAGCTACTTGGTCAGAGCCAATAGCTAAACCTTGGTCAAAGTGATTGCAGGCTGCTCGTGCTTTGCCTTCGCTTAAGCGCATTACGAGTTGTTCAGGGGTTTCGTTTGGTAAGGCGGTTTCGTCAATATTTGGCGAAAAAGTACTAAAGGGCAGATTAAATTTTTGCAATAAAGACTGCCTAAATGGCGAGCTTGAGGCTAATATAAGCGGGTGCTTCATAAATTATTATCCTAATTAAAATTAGTTTGAGTTAGGATAAATCAGATCCGTAATGAAAACACGTGAAAAACCATGTAAAAATGCTTTTTTGCTTTGACTAACCTATTAACTATCTATATGATGCAGCCCCTATGCAAAAGGTAAAAATTCCCATCACTCTTCATCCTGGGAAAGCAGCGCAACACCGTTTATCTTACGATGGTATTGTACCGCTTGAAAAACTTGCTCGTTTACGAGGTGTTGTACAGGAAGAAGTAGGTGAAATAGCGGTAAAAATTCAGTGCAAAACTGATGAGCAAGGTTTAGTTGTGATTAGCGGCAATTTGTCCACGCACGTAACTGTAACTTGTCAACGTTGTAATGATGATTTAGGGTTGGATTTGGATCAAGACTTTATGTATTCGCCAGTTGGTTTGGATGCTGAGTCAGATGATCTTCCTGAAGTCTACGATGAAGTAGAACTTGATGAAAACGGCGAAATTAACGTATTTGAGTTAATCGAAGACGAGCTAATTTTAGCAGTGCCATTAGTGCCTACACACAACGAAGCTTCGTGCAATTACTCGTCAAAGCCTGCTAGCTTTGGTGTGTTAAAAGCGGAAGATGATAAACCAAATCCATTTGATATTTTGAAACAACTTAAGAAAGATTCTTAGGAGAAGACTAATGGCTGTACAAAAAAGCAAAAAGTCTCGTGCAAGACGCGGCATGCGCCGTTCACACGATGCGATCAACGGTCCAACTTTAACAGTTGACCAAACTTCAGGTGAGACTCATCGTCGTCACCACGTAACTGCTGACGGTTACTACAAAGGCGTTCAAGTAATTTCTAACTAAGAGATTGCTTTATGCTGACTAATCTAACCATAGCGTTAGATATGATGGGGGGCGATTATGGCCCCCGTTCATCTATCCCCGCTGCCGTTTGCGCAGTAAATGCTCATGCCAATTTAACGCTTATTTTGTGCGGCAACGAGCAAGTTATTACAAATCAATTAGAATCCCTCGATTCACTTTCACACCCACGTTTAATTATTCGCCATTGCAGTGAAGTTGTTACTAATGCTTGCGAACCCGCTTTAGCTGTACGTTCTAAAAAAGATTCTTCAATGCGTGTTGCCCTTGATCTAGTTAAATCGGGTGAGGCGCAAGCTTGTGTAAGCTCAGGTAACACGGGCGCTTTATTTTTTATGGCTCACTATGTATTAAAAATGTTGCCCGGCGTTAAACGCCCCGCATTAATATCTGCTGTGCCTACAGAGCGAAAAACCCCAGTGTATTTGCTTGATTTAGGCGCAAATGTGCATTGTGATGCAGAAATACTTTATCAATTTGGCATTATGGGGTCGGTGGTCGCTGGTCAAGCGCTTGGCTGTGATAGCCCAAAAGTGAGTTTACTTAATATTGGCTCAGAAGACATAAAAGGCCACGAAGACATAAAACAAGCCGCACAGCTTATGCAACAAAGCCCTTATATTAATTACACCGGTTACAGCGAGGGCAGTGATATATTTTCGGGGAAGGCCGATGTTATTGTTTGTGAGGGGTTTGTAGGTAACGTTGCGTTAAAAACCTGCGAAGGCATTGCTAAGCTAATTATGAAAAAGTTTACAAGCGCCCTCGAAAAGCACTTAATTTACAAATGCATGGCGTTTATTTTAAGTCCTATCATAAAAAAACTCTATAATCGGGTGAACCCCGACCAGTATAACGGTGCTTCTCTGGTAGGATTGCGCGGTATTGTCGTTAAAAGCCATGGAAATGCATCAGCAAAAGCATTTCAAGCAGCAATCGATGAAGCGGTAAAAGAAGTTGAACGCCAACTTCCAGATAAAATAGCCGCTATTTTCGAAAAAACACATTCTAAAAACTCGGCGGCCGAATAAACGTTAGGTGCCGTAGTTACATTAAATTTTTGTTTAATTAAAAAGAGCAAAGTATGGCACAAAAAATTGCACTTCTATTTCCAGGTCAGGGCTCACAAAGCGTTGGCATGTTAAGCGAGCTACTAGAGAGCTCTGACATTGTAAAATCAACCTTTAGTGAAGCGTCTAGCGCACTTGGCTACGATTTAGCAGCGCTGGTACTAAATGGCCCAGAAGAAGAACTCAATCAAACTCATCGCACTCAACCTGCATTATTAACAGCCAGTGTGGCAATTTACCGCCATTGGTTAGCTCAAAACCCTGATGCCGATGTTGTTATGGCTGGTCACAGTTTAGGTGAATACTCTGCACTGGTGTGTAGTGATGTTATTAGCTTAAGTGAAGCGGTAAAACTGGTTGAAAACCGTGGCTTATACATGCAAGAAGCAGTGCCAGCAGGCGTAGGGTCTATGGCCGCTATTATTGGTTTAGGTGATGACGAAATAAAAGCTGCGTGTGAAGAGTCTGCACAAGGTGAGGTCGTTTCACCTGTAAACTATAATTCACCAGGCCAAGTGGTTATTGCAGGGCACAAAGCTGCGGTAGATAGAGCTTCACAAGCGTGTAAAGACGCAGGCGCAAAACGTGCCTTACCACTGAGTGTAAGCGTGCCTTCACATTGTGAATTAATGAAGCCAGCGGCTGAAAAACTAGCTAACGATTTAGCGGCTTTAACATTTAATACACCTAAGTGTGATGTAATTAATAATGTTGATGTGAAAGCTGAAAATTCAGCCGATGCCATCAAAGATGCATTGGTGCGCCAACTATACAGCCCAGTACGTTGGACAGAAACAGTGCAAGCTTTAGTTGCCCAAGGCATAACACAAAGCTACGAATTTGGCCCAGGTAAAGTTTTAACTGGTCTTGCAAAACGAATTGATAAAGCAATGGTATGTGGTGCAGTAAATGATGCTGCCTCTATCGACGCTGCAAAATAAGAGAATATAATATGACTAATTTATTTTCATTAGAGGGCAAAGTTGTCCTAATTACTGGCGCAAGCCGTGGTATTGGTAAAGCAATTGCAAATACCTTAGTAGCACAAGGCGCAAAAGTAGCAGGTACTGCAACAAGTGACTCAGGCGCAGCTAAAATTAGCGAATATTTAGGCGATAATGGTAAGGGTTATGTTTTAAACGTAACCGATACTGCATCGATTGAGGCGACTTTGGCTGCAATAAAAGCGGATTTGGGAGATGTTGATGTGCTTGTAAATAACGCGGGTATCACCCGTGATAATTTATTAATGCGCATGAAAGACGGCGAGTGGGACGATATTATCGACACTAACCTAAGCTCTATTTTCCGTTTATCTAAAGCGGTATTACGCCCAATGATGAAGAAAAAGAACGGCCGTATTATTAATATTGGCTCAGTTGTGGGCACTATGGGTAATGCAGGTCAAGCTAACTACGCTGCAGCTAAAGCGGGTGTGATAGGCTTTTCTAAATCGCTTGCTCGTGAAGTTGCATCACGCGGCATTACTGTAAATGTGGTAGCGCCTGGTTTTATTCAAACCGATATGACCGATGAGCTAACAGAAGATCAAAAAGCGGCCACCCTTGCTAATGTACCAGCAGGTCGATTAGGACAGCCTGATGAAATAGCAGCGGCAGTATGTTATTTAGCATCTGACGCGGCTGCGTATGTATCGGGCGAAACTTTGCATGTAAATGGCGCGATGTACATGGTTTAAAAACCATTGCCAGTACTTTGAAAGCAAAATAACTTAAGTAAGTGGCCTCAAAAACATTGAATTTTTTGTGATCTTGCTTTAAACATACTTGAAATCGCTGTGAAAATAAGCGATAAAAGACCTAACAAACACTCAGAGGTTTGACCAGACAATTATTTATGGTCAAATCATTGAATCAGAGAATTATGCGGCGTAAACTACGCCGCAATCTGAAAATAACGCATTGGCGTTTTTAATAAAGGAAAGAAGAATGAGCGATATCCAAGAACGCGTAAAAAAAATTATCATCGAACAACTAGGTGTTAAAGAAGAAGAAGTTAAAAACGAAGCTTCTTTCGTAGATGACCTAGGTGCAGATTCTCTTGATACTGTTGAACTAGTTATGGCTCTAGAAGAAGAGTTTGATACTGAGATCCCAGATGAAGAAGCTGAAAAGATCACTACAGTACAATCTGCAATCGATTACGTATCAGCTCACGCTGAGTAATTAATCGCATATTAAAGGCAGCATTCGCTGCCTTTAATCTATATATCCAAACCACCTCAAAGTTCATGATTCAAATTCACCCGCTTTTACTCTCTACTACATTTATGTGTAATAGCATATCCTTACTTGAATTTGAGACTCGCACTTTGAGGTCGCTTGGGTATGAATTCCCTTTGTAATGCCAATAGATTTAAACTTAGTAAGACAAACTGCTTACTAAATAACAATACATTAATCGATTGGTTTAAATATCCCTTATTGGAGGCAAACCGTGGCTAAACGTCGAGTCGTCGTAACTGGCTTAGGAATGTTGACGCCGCTAGGTAATGATGTGCAATCAACCTGGCAAGGCTTATTAGATGGTAAAAGTGGTATACAAAACATAACCCACTTTGACACATCAAAATTTGGTACTAAATTCGCTGGACTCATCAATGACTTTGATGCAACTGCATACATGTCGGCGAAAGATACTAAAAAAATGGACTTATTTATTCAGTATGGCATTGCAGCGGGTGTTCAAGCCTTACAAGATTCAGGTCTTGAAGTAACTGAGCAAAACGCAACACGTATTGGTGTAGCAGTAGGTTCAGGTATTGGTGGACTTACCCTCATTGAAGAAAACCACATAAAACTGCTTAACAGTGGCCCACGTAAGCTTTCGCCATTTTATGTTCCATCAACCATTATTAATATGATCTCAGGCCATTTATCAATGATGCATGGTTTACGTGGTCCTAATATTTCTATTGTAACGGCATGTACTACAGGTCTTCATAACATTGGCCATGCAGCGCGTATGATTGCCTACGGCGATGCAGATGCCATGGTTGCCGGCGGTGCAGAAAAAGCCTGTACACCAATTGGTATGGGTGGCTTTAATGCTGCACGCGCGCTTTCTACACGCAATGATGACCCACAAGCGGCATCTCGCCCGTGGGATAAAGACCGCGATGGTTTTGTGCTATCTGATGGTGCAGGCGTGGTAGTAGTTGAAGAATACGAACACGCTAAAGCCCGCGGCGCTAAAATATACGCTGAACTTGTTGGTTTTGGTATGAGTGGTGATGCATACCACATGACCTCGCCACCGGAAGACGGTGCAGGCGCTGCACTTGCAATGCAAAATGCACTAAACGATGCACAAGTAAATGCAGAGCAAGTAGGCTACATTAACGCACACGGTACATCGACAAACGCAGGCGACAAAGCCGAAACGCAAGCCGTTAAAACTATTTTTGGCAGTGCAGCTAAAGATGTAATGGTTGGCTCGTCTAAGTCGATGATGGGTCACTTATTAGGTGCAGCGGGTTCAGTAGAGTCTATTATTTCTATTTTATCGCTGGCCGATCAAAAAGTATCGCCAACCATTAACCTTGATAACCCAGATGAAGGCTGTGACCTAGATTACATAGCCCACACTGCACGTGATGCAAAACTCGACTTTGCATTGTGTAACTCATTTGGTTTTGGTGGGACTAATGGCTCGTTGCTATTTAAAAAGGTATAATCTTTTTAACAACGAACCACATTATAAGAGCTCAGTTGTTTAACTGGGCTTTTTTTATGCAAGCCATTTAATATGCAAACAATAATAACAACCGATGATACAAGTGCGATTAATACGCGCGATAGAGGCCTTAACTACGGGGATGGCTTTTTTACCACTGCCAAAGTAATTGCAGGGCACGTAGAGCATTGGCAATACCATAAAGCACGTTTGATAGAATGCGCCGAGCGTTTAGCGTTTCCTGCCATTAATTTTACTGAGCTTGAGCAGCATATTAAAACAGCCATTACTGGCTGCAAATTAAATGTCCTTAAAGTAGTTGTTACCCGCGGAGAAGGTGGGCGAGGTTATGGATTACCACAACACACCCATTTAACCATTTTAATTACAGTATCAGCGTTTCCACAAAACTACTCAGCATTAGTTAAAAGCGGAGTAAGTTTAGCTCTAAGCCCAATTAAATTAGCATCTCAGCCATTACTTGCAGGCTTAAAAACACTTAACCGTTTAGAGCAAGTGCTTATTAAAAATGCCATGGCATCTCAACAGTGCGACGATGTTTTAGTGCTTGACCATCAAAATAATGTCATTGAAGCATCAGCCGCTAATGTGTTTGCAATTGGCAATAATACACTCTACACACCAAGCCTTGAGCAATGCGGTATAAAGGGGGTTTATCTGCAATCGTTATGTGATAAATTAGCGGTTGAATTTAAGCACGTTAGCCTAAATGAGCTAACCCAAGCACGCGCTGTATTTATATGTAATAGTTTAATGGGTGCAGTGCCTGTTAACCGTATTGAGCAACACCCCTTTAATGTTGAGCAAAGCATGCGTTTATTAAATGAATTACTAGCCAAGGAGGCTAAGTGTTAAAAGTTATTTTATCGGTATTATTGTTAGCTTTAGTGACAACGCTAGTAGGGTATCAACAATTACAAGCAACAATAACAAGCCCGCTAAATATAGCTACCCCTGTGCAATTTGAAGTAAAAAAAGGTATGGGCTTTAACCAACTTTGTAAGCAATGGGAGGCTAATAATTGGTTAAAAAGTTGCTGGCGTTACCAAGTGATTGCAAAGCTGGACCCAACGCTAACCGATTTAAAAGCAGGTTTATACCAACTAACTAATACAAGTGTTATAAATAACATAAAAAAAATAAACAACGGTGAACAAATTAGCTTTAGCTTTACCATTATTGAAGGGCAAAACTTACGGGAAGTATTAGCTGCCATTAATAGCGCGCCGCACTTAACTAATAACTTAAATACAGAGCAACTTTCGCAGCAAATAGTAGGCGAAAAAGGCCATTTAGAAGGGTGGTTATTTCCAGATACGTACCATTACCACAGCGGTGATACGGCCAGTAGTTTACTAAAGCGAGCAGCCGTTAAAATGCAGCAAACACTTGAGCAAGCATGGCCAAAGCGCGCCAAAAATCTACCCTATAAAAACGCATATGATGCGCTAATTATGGCCTCTATTATTGAAAAAGAAACCGGCCTTGCCAGTGAGCGCCCGCTAATAGCCGCTGTATTTATAAATAGATTAAACGCCAATATGCGCCTTCAAACAGACCCAACCGTAATATACGGCCTAGGAGCGGATTTTGACGGCGACATTAAGCGAAAAGATTTACGCGATTACACACCCTATAACACATATCGCATTAACGGGCTGCCGCCTACACCCATTGCCATGCCCTCAAAAGCCGCTATTTTAGCAGCGCTTAACCCACCGCAATCAGAGTATGTTTACTTTGTGGCTAAGGGCGATGGCAGTCATCAATTTTCAACCACGTTAAAGCAACACAACGCGGCAGTTAAAACGTATATATTAAATAAAACGAATTAAACCTTATATGAAACCAAAATTTATTGTTATTGAAGGCCTTGAAGGTGCGGGCAAATCAACGGCTATTTCGTTATGCCAAGACTTTTTAAACAAAAAACAAATAGACTTTATTAACGTGCGCGAGCCTGGAGGCACGCCGCTTGCGGAGTCTTTACGAACGCTTGTAAAAGCAGAGCACAAAGAAGACATAGCCTTTGAAACTGAGTTACTTATTATGTACGCAGCGCGCTCGCAACTTATGCATAATGTAATTAACCCAGCACTTAATAACGGGCAGTGGGTATTAGCCGATCGCCACGATTTGTCATCTCAGGCCTACCAAGGAGGCGGGCGCGGCATTAGCGCTAATACCTTATCGTCTTTGTCGTCTATGGTGTTAAAAGGATTAAAACCTGATTTAACCATTTACCTAGATATAGACCCAGTAATCGGCCTTGAGCGTGCTAAAGGCCGAGGTGAGCTTGATAGGATAGAGCAAGAAGCCATAGAGTTTTTTCAGCGTACGCGTATGCGTTATGTTGAGCTGGCAAATGACGATAGCTCAATAAAAACGGTTGATGCCAATCAAAGTATTGATAAAGTGCACCGCGATATTACCAATGTACTACGCACTTTTTTTGAAGGGTTAAAATAGTAATGGCATTGCCGTGGCTTAATAGCGTAGAGCAACAGCTCGCGCAAAGTTACAAAGCACAGCGTTTTCACCATGCGCAGCTATTATGCGGACCTATTGGTGTGGGTAAGTTTGAGCTAAGCGAACAATTAGCAAATAGTTTATTATGCCAAAATATTAATACCCACATGCAGCGCGAAAACAGCACGCTAAGCCCTTGCGGCCAATGTAAAAGTTGTGCTTTAACGCTTGCCGGAAACCACCCAGACAAACGCTTAACGCAAGTTGAGGGGCAAAGCATAGGAGTGGACGATATTCGCGCGATAAGCGATTTTATGAACCACTCTGCTGCGCAAAATGGGAATAAAGTAGCCATTATAGAAAACTGCGAAAAAATGACCACGGCTGCGGCAAACGCATTACTAAAAACGCTAGAAGAGCCCAGCAATAGTCGCTTTTTAATTTTAACAACAAGCAATACCGCGCAGTTACCTGCCACTATTTTAAGCCGCTGCGCCAAAACAGACATTAAAGTAACTAACCCCAATGAAGCCAAAAGCTGGTTAGCCAACTTAAATATAAATGATCATGTGTGGTTACCTTTATTTTATACGCAACCACTGTTAATTAAACAGTGGCAAGCGCAAGATCAACTGCAACACATTGATACTTTATATAAATTTGCAACTGGGTTTAAACAAAGCCATAATTTTAGTCCGCTTGTTAATATAATAAATAAACAACCTGAGCTAATACGCATTTTTACATTATTTTTAAGCGAGCAATTAAAACAGCAGCTTATAAAAGGTTTAAGTTTTGACGCGTACCAAAGTGCGCAGCAAGCGGTGAATGAATTTTTACAAAATAGCACAGAGGTACTCGGGCTTAATTTACCTCTAGCAGTGTCGCGTTTAGCGCATGCCCTGCGTCACATTTAATAGGAATACTTATGCAAGAGCTTTTAGTTGATGTAGACAACCTTGACGAACTTTACCGCTGCTACATGCCATATTTAAAACAAGGGGGCCTTTTTGTGCGTACCAACATGCGCTACGAAATTGGCTACTCGTTAGCACTAAGAGTGACGTTACCAGATGCGCTAGAAGATGACGTTGTAACGGGTAAAGTTGCATGGATAACGCCTCAAGGCGCACAAAGCTCTAACCCACCCGGTATAGGGATTAGCTTTTTAGATGACAAAACAAATCTAAACGCTAAAATCGAAAAGCTATTAGGCACTATGTTAAACTCTGGTAACCCAACATATACCATGTAGCTTAATGGGCTATTTTGCCCGTTAAATCGTAATACCAATGTGCTTAATTAAGTAATTTTTTTTGGTAATAAAATCGGTGCAATAACAAACCCTAAATTTCGGTATTTAGTCGTTCTAAATCAGAAATTTTTAATCTATTAGCGCCAGTTTTAACCTCTAAAATTGATTAACTCTTATTGTGGATTGGTAAAACTTCACACTCAAAAAAATACAGGCCGTATAGTGATTGTAGATTCTCATTGCCATTTAGATCGTCTTGATTTTGACAAACTAGATTTAAACTTAGATCAAGTACTCGACAACGCCCGCGCAAAGCAAGTAGAGCATTTTTTATGTGTAAGTGTAACGCTTGATCAATTCCCAAGCATGCTCGATAAAATTAAACACTACGACGATGTATCGGCCTCGTGTGGCGTGCACCCGCTCGATCAAAAAGATGCCCTAAATAAACAGCAGCTTATTGATTTAGCATCGCATGAAAAAGTGGTCGCAATAGGCGAAACAGGCCTAGATTACTATTATTCGAAAGACACGCACGCAGTGCAACAGGCAAGCTTTGTTGGCCATATTGAAGTAGCAAACGAGTTACAAAAGCCGCTTATTATTCATACCCGCGACGCCCGAGCCGATACGATTAACTTAATGCGTGAGCACAAAGCAGAAAATTGCGGTGGTGTACTGCATTGTTTTACCGAAGATTGGGATATGGCTAAAAAAGCCATCGACATGGGCTTTTATATTTCTATTTCGGGCATTGTTACTTTTAAAAATGCCGTAGAGCTTAAAGAAGTAGTGAAGCAAATCCCACTTGATCGGTTACTTATTGAGACTGATTCACCGTATTTAGCACCTGTACCGTACCGTGGTAAAACAAACCAGCCGGCGTATGTAGAAGATGTTGCCTACTACATTAGCGAGCTAAAAGGCATAAGCTTTAACGAGCTTGCAAAAGCCACCACAGATAACTTTTATTCACTTTTTAAATTAGCAGCAAAAGGCTAACACATGACTACTCAATCGGCGCAACTCCCGCTTTTATTAATGGGGCCCATGGTGCGCCGAGCTGAGCAACGTAGTATATGTATTCAATTTGCGACGTCACGCCCTGGCAATTGCCAAATTACACTCGTACACCATCAAAGTTACAGCGAGCAGCAAAGCATTGCACTAGGTAAACACCTTTACCTGCATTTTATTATTATAAAACCCGTTGATAACCCGTTTCCGCTCGATACTTTATTAGCCTATACACTGCATATTAACGAGCAGCAAATTGATTTAGCACCCTGGTGTTTTACAGGGCAAGCAGCGCCTTCGTTTGTTATTGCTAATAAGCTAACCCATATTTTACATGGCTCGTGCCGTAACGCGCATCATCCTGCAAAAGACAGTTTAGTATCTGCAAGCGAGTGGCAAAATAAACAACGTAGTAATAATCAGCAAGGCGCACAGCTTTTGCTCCTTAGTGGCGATCAAGTGTACGCCGATGATGTAGCCGGACCTATGCTATTGGCAATTCATCAGCTAATAGATGTATTAGGACTTTATAAAGAGCAGTCGCTTGCGCTTAACTTACCAGCAGATATAAACGATCAGCTTTTTAACCGCCACCATTACTTACCTAAAACGCCATGGCAAAAACGTTCAAAATTGGGTGTAGGGTATTGGCTAAAAAAAGACGAGCCTCATTTTTCTAGCGTAAAAGCGCATAATCACTTAATTCACTTTGAAGAATTTGTTGCGTTGTACTTGCTTAACTTTAGTGCCGCCGCGTGGCAATGCGTTAATATTAATAATATGCATTACACGCAAGGTAATGAAAAAAACACCGCCATTTTTAACGCCGAAAAAAAGGCCTTAATAGACTACGCTAAAGGCTTAAATAGCGTAGAGCGATTATTTGCTAATGTATCTACTTTAATGATGTTTGACGATCACGATGTTACCGATGATTGGAACCTAACGGCAGGGTGGGAGCAAGCAATAAATCAAAACCCAAGCAGTAAACGTATTATTAATAACGGGCTGATAAGTTATTGGCTATTTCAAGGCTTGGGTAACGACGCGTTACATAAAACCGGCGAGCTTATAGATGATTTTAAACAAAGCCGTAGCGCCAACAATATTTGGCAGTTTAAAGCCTTTGATAAACCGCTTAATGAGTTTAATTATTGGCATTATGAGCTTAACACCACACCTAAAGTGGTTGTGCTCGATACCCGCACACACCGCTGGCGTAACGAAAGTAACTTTAACGAACCCTCAGGCTTACTTGATTGGGAGCGCTTAACAGAGCTTGAAGAGAGCCTGCTGAGCCACAGCAAGGTAATTATTGTATCGCCAGCGCCAGTGTTTGGGGTTAAATCAATAGAAGCAATTCAAGCGGTGTTTAATATGTGCGGCCAACCGCTTATGGTTGATGTAGAAAACTGGATGGCACACGAAGGATCGGCCAAAAAACTGCTTGATACCTTTAGACGCACAGACACACCCAACGAAACGCTTATTTTATCGGGCGATGTGCATTATTCTTTTTGTTTTTCGGTGCAAAAGCGTTTTGGCGACCACCCCAATAGAATATGGCAACTCACCGCCAGCGGAATTAAAAACGAATTTCCGCGTAAGCTCATTAACGTACTCGATAAGCTCGACTCGATATTATACGGCCCCAAAAGCCCACTTAACTTTTTCACCAAACGCTGGCACATGGAAGTAGATAAACACCAAACCGTAGGCGAAGGCCAAAAGTACCTAGTAAGCGACTCAGCCATTAGTTTAATCACCTTAAAGCAAGGCGACTTAGCCCGATATCAACTAATCCACGGCGACGGCCATTTAACTGAGTTTGATTTAGAGCATAAATAAAGCACATTATTGGTTTTGTAGACGTAGAGCTTGCTCACGTTAGAAGCGCAGCTTCTTTTAACTTAAAATACAATATCACCACCAAGAACACCAAGTCGCTGGCGTTACACAGAGAAGATATTAGCCCTTAAATTACTTCTCCTTGTGTTTTCCTTCACTTCTCTGAGGTGATAATTTACTTGTTTGCTAATTAAACAAGCGTAAAAGCGTTACTTTTAAACGCCAACAAGCTGTGCGTCTACAGGGCAAGGTTTGATATTTACTTGTAAACGTTGCGTTTTCTCACGTTAAAAGCGTAGCTTCTTATTAAAAGAACATTCGCACAAAGAGAAGCGAATGAGAAGTGAATGAGAAGACATAACCAATCCTGGCATTTTATTTATCACTACTCTAAAGCGCAGCGTCTCTAAACCTCTTTATGAAAAAGTAACTTAAGCTTATTGCACAAAGAGAAGCGAATGAGGAGTAAATGAGAAGACATAACCAATCCTGGCATTTTATTTATCACTACTCTAAAGCGCAGCGTCTGAAAACTTCTTTGTGGAAAAGTAACTTAAGCTAATTGCACAAAGAGAAGTGAATGAGGAGTAAATGAGAAAATACAACCAATGCGGACATCTTATTTATCACTACTCTAAAGCGTAGCGTCTCTAAACCTCTTTGTGAGTAATGTTTAAAAATTAGTCTTTTGAGAGTGAAGCTAAATAGAGGAACAGCAAATGAAATAGCTTAAAAATTAAATCTTTTTATACCGTCAATTAATTTTATAGTATTAAAGTTGATTAAAAGGCCAGCACTAACATTTGCAAGTTTCATATAGGTTATTAATTGTGCCGAATGAATCGGTAATAACTTTTCTACAGATTTAAGCTCGATTATTAATTTATTGGGCAACAAAATATCTAACCTGTAGCCAGCATTAATATGTGTGTCTTTGTAATAAACAGGTAAGTCATGTTGACTCTTCGACGTTAGACCTAATTCACTTAATTCATATATTAAACAGGCTTCATAAGTCGACTCTAACAAACCTGGCCCTAAAGTTTTATGTACCTCTATAGCACAACCAATCACAGCATGTGTCAATTTATTAATATCCATATATATCCTTATAAAACTTTAAGCGCATTGATTTTATATCATAGACAATAAAAGATTAATTGCACAAAGAGAAGGAAATGAGGAGTAAATGAGAAAACGAAACCGATGAAAATATTTTACTTTGTTTTATCACTACTCTAAAAGCGGAGTGTCTCTAAACCTCTTTGTGAAAATAAACTAAATCTAATTGCACAAAGAGAAGGGAGTGAGGAGTAAATGAGAAGACAAAAACGATCCAGACATTTTGGACTTTGTTAATTACGACTCTAAAGCGTAGCGTCTGAAAACTTCTTTGTGGAAAAGTAACTTAAGCTAATTGCACAAAGAGAAGCGAATTAGAAAACATAACCAATCCTGGCATTTTATTTATCACTACTCTAAAGCGCAGCGTCTCTAAACCTCTTTGTGCAAATATTTTAAAAATAGCTATTTAAAATCACGCCCTCGTTTAACAACTATTTTATTACTTAAAATCGCCAAACATAAAATAACCATAAACAGCATTGAGTTAGCGCCTGCTTGGAGCGAATAATCTACCGACGAATGCAACAGCATATCCACAATAGCGATAGCACAGCCAAAAGCCACACCCTGAAAAAACGCGGTTTTACGTTTACGCATGGTTTGAACGCACAACCATAGGCAATACAATATAAGCGCCCCTAAAGCTGACGTTACAGGAATGCCTAGCTCTACAGCAAATTGAATGTAATCGTTATGGGCATTATCGTAATAGCCCGAATACGGCTCTGACTGATACGCAGGGAACGCAGTGTAAAACGTACCACCACCAGAGCCTAATAAAGGCTTATCGAGTATTAAAGGAATTGAATCACGAACAACCTCATCACGAGTTTCTGATTGAATACTGGTTTCGCTAATGCGTTGCTTTACTTTTTCAACATCAAATATTGCACCAATAATGATCAAATCAATTATAAAAAAACTAACAATAAGTAATTTAAACGCTTTAGGCTTTTTGTTATAAACAAACAAAGCTAATAAACTAACAACCATTAATGCAATAAAAAAGGCAGAATTACCCATTCGGCTGCGCGTTAAAATTAGCGCAATAATTATAATAATTAACGATATACGCAAAATAATTTTTGAGCTTAGTAGTATTTCTGTCCAGGCGCGCAAAGTTTGTTTAAATGTAAGGTCACTTGCATGGCTGCCTCGCTTTAGCTCACTAACTAATACACCTATACCTAAACATAAGCATAATGCTAAATAATTAGCTAAAAAATTAGAGTAAGTAAATGTACCTATAGCGCGCTGCGTATGCTTATACCCAAAAATAGGGCTGAGCATATCTGGCGAGAGATTTAGATATGTGGCATACAAAGCCTGAAAAACCCCTGCAGCAATAATGGTATAAATAAGTTTTTTTATTCGCTCATTATTGTCGCAATAAATAAAAATAAGCCAGCAAAAAAGTAGCATAAAGCTTGTTTTTAACAGCATTTGCTTTGTTTGAAAGGGGTCTAAGCTTACGGTGTAAAATTGTAAAATACAGGTAGCGCACACCAATAGCAAAGTTATAAAAACCGGATATGAATAACGCGGGGGGTAAGTTTTTTGATTATTAACAGCGCTATTTACCAAATGCATTAAAAAGGTAATACAAATCAAAATACCCATAGCCATAATAGCCCAAGGGCGATAGCTACCTAAAGGTAGAGGCAGCAAAAAAACAATTGCACACAGCAAAAAAAATATAAAACGATTCACAGCTTTCTCAAAATCAAGCTAAAAATTAAACAACGTATTTAAACAAAGTGTTTAAAGTAAAAACGCAGCCATTAGGCTGCGTTTGTATTATAAAACTAATAATTATTTAGTTGCCAACTTCAGAAATACCCGCATCACCACCAGTGCCGCCAGCACCTTGTGGTACAGTTGTTGTAGGTAGAGTAACAATAACGGGGCCAGCAGGGGCTGTAGGCTCAGTAGGACCCGCAGCAGTTGCTTCTGATGCAATAGTCGCATCAACGCCAGCAGTAATTGCTGCCAATGTAACAGCATCGCTATCCACGCCTGCAGCAACAAGTGCAGCTAAAAAGTCAGAAATAAAAGCGCTGTCTGCGCCTATGGCTGCTATAACAGCATTCATAATCGCATCTAACTGCTCAGGAGAACAAGTACCGTTAGCAATAGGTGAGTCTAAATCAATAGGGCCAGTGTTTTGGCAAAGTTGCTCAATTGCAGTAACAAGCTCTTGCTGCAACTCATCTGATGGAGTATCTGCAGTGGCGTTGTTTAAAATAGCAATTAGAGAGTCTAAACTTTCGGTTTGCACTACCGCGTCTGTATCCGTTTGTGCAAAAGCAGGTAAAACCGTAAGCGCCGATGCGCTAGTAAATAAACTAGCAAGTATAAGTGATTTCATCTTGTGTCCCTTTAAGAGATTATCTAATTACAAAATTTTAGCGTATCGGCGCAAAAAGTAAACTCTTTATTTGCACCATTATTATTAGTTTTAATAACTTTAGAAGGCGGCATAATTAAATTACCTTGTACGCCATCACACCCTAAGCTTTCAAGTACCTTTAATGTTTCAGGTTTTTCTATTAAACACGCTAAAACTTTAATGCCAAAACCGTGGCAAATATTATTAACTGTTTGAATAAAAAATTTGCTTTGGTTGTTATCCAGTAAGTCTTGTATGTAGCTACCATCTATTTTTACATACTCAATGTCTAGCCCTTGTAAGTATCTAAACGAGGTAAGGCTAGTACCAAAATGCTCAATACATACGTTAATGCCTATATCTTTAATTATATCTATATGTTGCGAGGCAATGTGAACATTATAAAGTAAACTAATTTCGTGCAATTCAAATAACAGGTTAGTTTTTATAACTGGTTTGGTATGTGAATAAAGCGTTAACCATTCAATAAAATCAGTAGAATATAAAGAGGCCTTACTTAAGTTAAGCGCAAATACGTCGTTTGGGTGTTGTTCTTTAACATTTACAAAATTACGTATTATTTTTTTATCAAGCTCTTCGGTTAAGTTAAGTTTTTCGGCCATAGCAAATAAATGTCCATTATTAACTTTTTCACCTTCAAAAATAAAATGAGCAAACACCTCAAAATAACATTGTTTGTTTTGTGAGCTAGCACGTTTTACAGGTTGCACCGAAAAACTCACCTCACCAGAGGCCAAAATAGACTGAATAAGCGAGCGCCACTGTTTAACGCTAAATAAAGTGTTTTTATCTACCTTGGTGTTTGTATCGCCAATTGTACAGCCTGTATCTAAAGCCGATAGCACGTTACCAACAGGCATGCCCTTATCAACACTTACTAACGCAAAGTTAGCAAAGCCATTTATATGTAAGCTATTTTTTTGTTGGCTAAATGCATCGGTAATTTCTAGGCGTGTTCTATTTAAAAACTCACTATCGTAAGGAGCAAGGGCAATAAAGGTGCTACCATTTAATCTAAATACTTTTGCGTTTGTCAGCTCACCAAAAATAGTTTTAAGTATATTTGCCACTTCGTTTACATGTTCATCGCCATCTTGGTAGCTTACTGTTTTATTAATGTTTGCAAGCGAGGGTAGGGTAATCATCATGGCCGTAATGGGTGCCTCATCACTAATAGAGTCGACTACCGAGTTAAAATGGTTATCAAACGACTTACGATTACCCAAACCGGTTAAAGGGTCTATGTAAACTTCCTCAGTAAGGGCTTGTGTTTGCTTAGTGAGCGAATCAAACGTACTTTGCAGGTTCATAACCATATTGTTAATGGCTTTAGTAACGGTGCGCAGTTCGCGGGCAACCGGTATTTCGTTATTTAAAGTAAAGCGTTTACGGGTCACTAAATGTGCTTGGTCTTCTACCGCTTTTAATGGTTTAAACACAGCTCGCAGTATTAAAAATGCCACTGCCAGCGACGCTACTAATAATAAAAACGATCCATATAAGCTACGCTTGGTATGCTCCCAAAGCGTTAAATACGATTGCCCAACGTGGCTTGTTACTTCAAGCATGCCGGCCATTATCCAACCATTATTTAACTCAGATTGCATAGTTGGGGTGTTAAGCTTAACGGTGCTTATAAACCAATTAGGTACCGACTCAACACGTTTAGGGTTTATAAGGTCAAAAACCACCTGGTTTTCAGCGTTAGTAAATTTTATTTGCTTATAATAACCCGAGTCAAAAATAGCCGTTGCCATTGTTTGCGCAATCATTATGCTGTCGTCTTCAAGGTAAGGCGAAATAGAAAGCCCTAAACTCGTGGCGGTGTCTTGAGCGTGGCTAGCCATTTGCGTTTGTAAATACTGGCGTGTGGTGTCTACATCGGTAATTATTCGTACAAAAAACGAAATAACCGAAATAACAATAATCAGTCCATAAACTTGGGTTTTTAAGCTCAAGCCATTTTTAAAAAAAGACGACATAACTAATAATTCCTTTAACGTTATTCTATATGGGAGCAAGCTCACCTTGCTCAATTCGCTCTAGCATCGTGTTCCAAGCAGACACACCACGGCTATTTTTTACTTTATTACCAAGGCCTTTCGATTTAGCTAACCATAAACCTTGGCCATTAAAACTATAAATGGGGGTTAAATCGCGGCGTTTATTAGCAGGTAGTAGTTTAGTATTAAAATTACCTAAAACATAAGGGATTTGGTTTGGGTTTTCAATGTATATAAGCACCATGTGGGGTTGATTAACCGTTTTTTGCCTAACATACATTAATCGTATTTTATCCTCAGGAACGCCCAAGGCCATTAAAGTAAAATATTTAGCAATTACGTAGTCTTCGCAGTCACCCATGCCAATTCCTAAACTCTCGAGCGGGGTAGCCCAATAGTCTTTTTGCTGCCATAGGTCTTCGTCGGTTTTATATTTAATATGCTTATTAAAAAACTTATTAACTAAATGAATTTTTTGCCATTCACTTTTATCAGCAGACTCATCTATAAAATTTAACCAGTTTTTTATACGTGCATGGCCTTCGCTACCATATTGTTTTTGCGCACGGGCAATTATATCGCTGTTGCGTAAATACATAAGCATGTCTTGCGCGCATACAAAAAACGAAACCACTAATACTATACAAAGCCCTAAACGCACACACGTTCCTTTAAGTAAGTATTCCCTAATAATAAAACAAGTCTAGTATAGTATTGTTAGCATTAAAAAGGTAGATCATATAAAAGCATGAGAAGCACTAAAACAGTGCGCTAAACGCTAATTTTATTAATAAAAAATTAACAAAAAAACAATCTAAAAGGATGCTTTATTTATTGAGTACACAATTGTGTTGTGTATAATAATAACCTCACACGGCATGTGATACACGTAAAAAGGAATTTAGCTTTTAAACTAGCCTTTTTCGTTGTTTACAAAAAATAATGAAAGGAATTAAAGTGAAAGTTTTAAAAGCAGTATTACCTGTTGCTGGATTAGGTACGCGCATGTTGCCAGCCACAAAAGCCATTCCTAAAGAAATGCTACCCTTGGTAGACAAACCGCTTATTCAATATGTAGTTAACGAAGCCGTAGCCGCAGGCATTAAAGAAATAGTACTTGTTACTCATGCCTCTAAAAATTCAATAGAAAATCACTTTGATACCAGCTTTGAGCTAGAAGCCACCCTAGAGACACGCGTTAAGCGCAGCCTATTAGAAGAAGTGCGCTCAATAGTACCAAAAGACGTTACCGTAATTTCTGTTCGCCAATCAGCACCACTGGGTTTAGGCCATGCAGTTCTTGCTGCGCGCCCTATAGTGGGTAACAACCCGTTTGCCGTAATGCTCCCCGATGTAATTATTGATAAATACAAATCAAACTTAAAAACCGATAACTTAAGTGAAATGATCAGCCGTTTTGATCAAACAGGCTATAACCAAGTAATGGTAGAGCCCGTACCACAAGAGTCAGTACATCAATATGGGGTGGCCGATTTAGCGGGTAAAAAAATTAGCGCTGGCGAAAACGCGACCATTAAAAACATGGTCGAAAAACCAAATAACGATGAAGCACCAAGCAATTTAGCCATATCTGGTCGTTATGTTGTATCGCCCACTATCTGGGACTTATTAGAATACACTCCACCAGGTACGGGCGGTGAAATACAGCTTACCGATGCCTTACTACAACTACGCCACCTTGAAACGCTCGAGGCTTATCACCTTAAAGGTAAATCTCACGACTGTGGCTCTAAACTAGGTTATATGCTCGCAAATGTAGAGTATGCAATGCAATCAAGCCATATGGGCAAAAAGTTTACCGAGCAGGTTAAAAAGTTACTTACTTCAAGTAATTAAAATTATATTATTTTAAATTAAGGACAGTCATGGCTATTAAAATATTAAGTATATTTGGTACGCGCCCTGAAGCTATTAAAATGGCACCGCTAGTTAAAGCGCTAAATGAAGCAGAAGGCATTGACGCAAAAGTATGTGTTACTGCCCAGCATCGTGAAATGCTAGATCAGGTTTTAGATTTATTCGAAATTGTACCAGAATACGACTTAAACATAATGAAGCCAGGCCAAAGCTTATACGATGTAACTACAAATATTCTTTTGGGCTTAAAACCTATTTTAGAGGAATTTAAACCCGATTTAATACTTGTTCATGGCGATACAAGTACAACCCTTTCCGCAAGTCTTGCAGCTTTTTATCAACAAATCCCAGTAGGGCATGTAGAAGCTGGCTTAAGAACAGGCAATTTAGCATCACCCTGGCCAGAGGAAGGTAATCGCAAGTTAACAGGTGCAATTACAAAGCTTCACTTTGCTCCAACCGATACGTCGCAACAAAACTTACTCAATGAAGGGGTTGATCCAAACGATATAGTTGTAACGGGCAACACAGTAATTGACGCACTCTTACAAGTGGTTGATAAAGTAAAAAAAGACGACGCATTAATCAGTAAATTAAAAGCACAGTTTCCAGAGTTAGACGAAACTAAAAAGCTAATTCTAGTAACAGGGCACAGAAGGGAAAGTTTTGGTGGCGGCTTTGAACGTATTTGCGAAGCACTAGCAGAAATAGCTACAGCTCATCCAGAAGCACAAGTGCTTTACCCAATGCACTTAAATCCAAATGTACGTGAACCAGTAAATCGTATATTAAAAAATGTTGATAATGTGCATCTAATTGAACCACAAGACTACCTACCATTTGTGTATTTAATGAATCAAGCACACATAATAGTAACCGACTCAGGCGGTGTACAAGAAGAAGCACCAAGCCTAGGTAAGCCTGTGCTCGTAATGCGCGACACAACAGAGCGCCCAGAGGCGGTAGAAGCCGGAACAGTAAAATTAGTCGGTACAAATAAAGAACGCATTATTAGCGAAGTTAAAAACTTACTAACAAACGCGCAAGAATACCAAACAATGAGCCGAGCACATAACCCTTATGGCGATGGTAAAGCGTGTGAGCGCATTGTTGCAAAAATTAAGCAACACTTTAAAGATTAAAATAAAGTTTAAAATTTTTTCAAGGATTTAGTAATGACAATAAAAACAGTGTCGGTTGTTGGTTTAGGTTATATCGGTTTACCTACAGCGGCCGTTATTGCATCGCGCGGTATGCAGGTAATAGGTTTAGATGTAAATCAAAAAGCGGTAGATACAATAAATGCAGGTGAAATCCATATAGTAGAGCCTGATCTAGATATCGTAGTACGTGGTGTTGTTTCTACAGGTAATTTACGAGCGACAACAGTACCAGAAAAAGCAGATGTATTTATGGTGGCAGTACCAACACCATTTGTACATAGCGAAAGCGGTGACCATAAAGCCGATTTAAGCTACATAGAATCTGCAGCCAAAACAATTGCCCCAGTACTTGAAAAAGGCAATTTAGTTATTCTAGAAAGTACGTCACCAGTAGGGGCAACAGAGCAACTAGCCGCTTGGCTAAGTGAAGCGCGCCCTGATTTAACATTCCCGCAAGATAAAGGCGATACAGCTGATATAAATGTCGCTCATTGCCCTGAGCGTGTATTGCCTGGTTATGTACTACAAGAGCTAGTATCAAACGACCGTGTTATAGGCGGTATGAGTAAAGCATGTAGCGAAAAAGCCGTTAAATTATACGAAACTTTTGTGCGCGGCGAGTGTATTATTACTAATGCCCGTACTGCTGAAATGGCTAAGTTAACCGAAAACTCATTTCGTGATGTAAACATTGCCTTTGCCAATGAATTGTCGGTAATTTGTGACAAATTAAAAATTAATGTGTGGGAGCTTATAAAGCTTGCTAATCGCCACCCGCGTGTAAACATTTTAAACCCAGGTCCTGGTGTTGGCGGCCACTGCATTGCGGTTGATCCTTGGTTTATTGTTGCAAGTTGCCCAGATGAAGCAAAAATAATTAAGCAAGCGCGCTTAACTAACGATGCAAAACCATTTTACGTAATCGAAAAAGTAGCAAAAGCCGCTGACGAATTTAAACGCCCAGTAATTGCATGCCTAGGCCTTTCATTTAAAGCAGATATAGACGACCTTCGTGAAAGCCCAGCATTAAACATTGTTGAAGAGTTAGCAGCAAAAAATATTGGTGAAATACTAGCGGTAGAGCCAAATATTGCAAAGCTACCTGCTAACCTTGCAGACAAAAATGTCAGTTTAGTATCGCTAGAACGCGCACTAGAGCAAGCGAATGTGGTTGTAGTATTAGTTGATCATAAACAATTTAAAGCTGCAGATAAAACAGAGTTTGCATCAAAAGTTGTTATTGATACTCGCGGGATTTTGTAATACATCAAGATATAGTTGCACACTACTAATGGCTAGTCAGTGCAACTTTTTTGATATATCCCTAAACTTGTGTTTATTGATAAAAATTAAATCGATAAAACTTTACAGTAAATATTTATTAGCAAACAGACTTTAAGGTTTCAAATATGGTTCGCTTTGTTCGATTATTGCTTTTAAGCTTGAGAGTTAAGTTTTTAAAATTTTATTACGGTATGAATATTTCAGATGGCGTCTTGCTCTCTAGTAAATGTAACTTAGACAAAACAAACCCTAAAGGCATTTTTATAGGTCGTGATTCTTATGTTGCTTTTGGCGCGACTATACTCACACATGATTTCGTGAGGGCTATTCATGCAAATACAATGATAGGTAAAGAATGTTTTATTGGTGCCAACTCGATTGTTCTGCCAGGTATTACAATAGGTAATAACTCCATTGTTGCTGCCGGAAGCTTAGTATCAAAAGATGTACCTGATAATTGCATAGTTGCAGGAAATCCAGCGAGAATAATAAAGAAAAACATTTCTACTAAGAAGTATGGGAAATTAAATAATGTCTAACTTAAAAGTTTTGCATATAGTTTCTGATTACCCAGATCATACAACTCATAACTACACTAATGCTGTAAAAAACCTGCTGAATGAAACTAAAAAAGATGTTACCCATGAAATAATTGCGCTAAGAAGAATTAAGATGGGTAAATTGAGCTTTCAAATTTATGATGAGTATTTCTATTTTCAAGTGCCGTCGCTTCCATTTGCTTTATTTCATGTATTTAGTTCATTTATATATTCCCTAATTTTGTTAAAAGAAATAAAAAAGAATAATATTCAGTTTGATGTTATCCATGGGCATAAACTAACAATTGATGGCGTCATAGCATATTTTCTGTCTAAATTTACTGGCGTTAAATATGTTGTGAGCGTTAGAGCTGATACAGATCTAAAGTTTATAAACAATAAGCCATTTTGTCGCTATTTTTTTCGCCATGTTTTTAAAACAGCAAAACATATATTTTGGGTTAGTGCTTGGGCTAAAAATACGGTCAATAAAACGTTATGCCACAAACATTTAAATGAAAGCAACTTACCTAATATAGTAAGTACTGAAGGCCACATTAGTCCTTGTTTAAATAAAGACTTTACTATATCGAATAAATTTATCTTTGTTGGCAGATTAGAGTCAGCTGAAAAAAAAGGTTTACTTGATATTATTGATGTTATGCAGTTTTTTCCTGATATTACGTTAGAAATATACGGATCTTCAAACGATAAAATTAATAAGGAATTATTAGATTTTAGCCTGAAACATGGAGTTAGTGACCAAGTTTTTCTCAAAGGCACTTTACCTAAAGTAGATCTAATTAATAGTTATAAGAATTACTGTGCTTTGCTAATGCCTAGTAAAAATGAAACTTTTGGAATGGTTTATGTCGAAGCATTGCTAGAAGGTCTTCCAGTATTATGCTGTGAGAAATCAGGTATAGATGGTTATTTAGGAGATAAAAATTATCTTCAGAAAGTTATATTTAAAGATAAATTAGCTATAGAAAACGCTATGCAATTTTTTCTTCAAGAGCAGTTAATGATTAAGAAAGATTTAAACAGGGACATAAGAGGTGGAATACTTGATGTTTTCCTAGTAAATAATGTTAGAGAGAGATATTTGAGCGACTTAAAACATGTATAAAAAAATATTTAAATTTCCAGCCTATTGGTTTTACCTTGCTTTTTCAATACATCTGCCAGCAAATTATAGGCCTCTAGGTAAACTGTTTAGGAAAATAAGATCTCTCAATGCAAAGTGCTTTCTAGATTTTCATGGAGGTAACTTGAATGTAGAAAAAGATGCAAAATTTTCACCTAACATTCGCATAGGTAAAAACTCCATGTTTGGAGAAAATTGTAGAGTTTATGGAGGTGTAACGATAGGTAATGATTTACTAATGGGGCCCGATGTTAAAATCTACACAAAGAATCATACTATACAAAATAGAGATATCCCTATAAATATGCAGGGAGAGGAGTTTAAAGAGGTCAAAATTGGCAATGATGTTTGGATCGGAGCTAACGTAATCATATTACCCGGAGTTACTATTGGAGATGGCGTAGTAATCGGTGCAGGTTCAATCGTCACTAAATCTTTCTCAAACTATCAGATTATATGTGGTAATCCTGCTAAGCTGAAAGGCCATAGGTAAGGTTTAAATGAAAGGGAAAATAATAACTTCGATTTTAAATCAAGGTATTTTGAGTGTGTTTAATCTTTTAATTAGTATATACCTTATTAAGGTTTTAAGCTTTAATAGCTTTGGGCAATATAGCCTTATTTTTGCTATAGGTATGACGCTAATCTCCTTTCAAAATTCATTGATAGTAACGCCAATGGCCATTAGAACAAAGAAAAGGGTGCTCCAAGGCTTTTCAAAATATATAGGCTTCTACAACACAATTGAATTAATCTATTTATTGATAGCTTTTTTTATTGCATTTTTCATTATGATTTTTTCGAAGTTGAGCTTAATTGCTGTTGGGCTTTATTTGGTATCATTTTGTTTAAGAGAATATATTAAATCTTTATTACTAATAGATTTTAATGTTAGGAAAGTTTTTTTCTTGGATGTCGTTTTTATATCACTTTCACTCTTATTTCTATTTTTAAACAAAGCTTTATATCAAATTACTCCAAATAGTGTTCTTTTAATGTTAGGAGGGGCTTCTTTGTGCGCTGCATTAATTCCGTTACTTTATTTAAAATTAAAATTAACTTTTTCCGTAACAAAAATTTATAGATTTTATAGTATGAAAATATGGTCAATTTCTAAGTGGTCTAGTATTGGAGTATTAATTACAGAAATTCATAGTCGCTTGTACATAATAGTGTTGACTACATTTTATTCAGCAGAAATCTTAGGTTTAGTCCAGGCTGCTAGAGTCTTTTTTGGTCCATTAAATTTACTAATAAATGGTTGGATAAGAGTTGCTAGAAATTATCTTACTTCGCTTCTGGGGAGTAACTCTTTAAGTAAGTTCGGGCAGTTTTATAAACTAAGCATTATTTGTGTAGTAGTTATAAACGTATTAATTTTATTTCTCATATATTTTACGTGGGCATTTGTTGAAGACTATTTATTTAGTGATGCCGAGGAAAAGATGTTCTTAACAGTATTTCTGTGGGGGGTATGCGTTGCCATTATCCAGTTAAGAATGGTTACATCTACAGCTTTACAGGCTTTTGATGTTTTTAAAATACAAACTCTATTTAACTTAGTTGCGAGTCTATCAACTGTCATTTCCATGGCCTTTATTATTGTATTTTCTGACTGGCGATATGTACCTTTATCAATTGCGTTCGGCGAATTAGTCCTATTAATTATGTCATACATCTACTTAAACAAATTAAAGAGAGTTCAAAGTGCCTAACAGTAACATTACTATTTCAATATGTACTTACAAAAGAGCATATTTAATAGAGACTATAAATAGTGTTATAAAATCCATTAATAAAACAAATGAGTTTGTAACTATAAATATTATAGATAATGATGAGTACCAATCTGCTTATCAGTTGTTAAATGATGTACAAAAAGGAGAAAACTATATTGTCCAATATTTCTCTGAAAAATCTAAAGGGGTTGTTAATGCGAGAAACAAAGCTCTTCAATCTGTGAATACAAAATGGTTAATCTTTGTAGATGATGATGAGGTTGTTGAGGAAAACTGGCTTTCAAAGTATTTGGAAATTATTAACAATAAAAAGCTCTCTTTTGGTGCTGTAATTGGTCCTGTTTTTACAACTTACCCTAGCTTTGTACATACAGATATAAAAAACTCTGGAATACATGATAGAAAGCATTATAAGCATCTAGAGCGTATATGCCATGGCGCCACAGGTAATTGTTTGATCGATATGGATGTAGTAAAAAAGTTTAAAGTTTTGTTTAGTAAAGAATTTAATGAAACTGGAGGCGAAGACTCGGATTTTTTTGAGAGGCTTTCTCAGACAGCTCCTATTATTTGGAATAGCAAATCAATCGTCTACGAGATGTTAACGACAGAGCGAGCCTCTCACGAGTGGGCTCTGCATAGACTTTATAATAACGGTAAGACTTATGGCAGAAGAAAGATTATGCGTAATGGGAGTAAATATATACCTTACCTTCTTTCAAGCTCATGCTTTAAACTTTTATATCACTCTATGTTGTATATTGTTTCATTTCATAATTCAGCAAGGCTCTTTAGGATGAAGTGTGAAATATATAGAGATTATGGTCGTATTGAGTCTTGTTTTGATGGGTTAAAATGAAGCTATTAAATTTTTTCAAAGAGTACGGGTTTTTAATCGTATTACTTTCCCTAAGTGGCGTGTTTACTCCCGATTTTTCTCCAAAAGGACATCTACTTGATCTAGATTTAAATCATATGAGCGAAGTAAAATCTGGGAGTGACAGCTTTAAACAGGTTTTCTGGATATTACTCAGTTCATTATATTCAGTTTTATTAATTAAATATAAAGAAAATTTTTCTTATCAGCTTGCAGTAAGGCAGCTTAAATTACCAATAATATTCTTATGTATTGTCATATTGATTCTCTTCACTAGTTGCTTATGGTCAAAGTTCCCCTTATTATCATTTAAGCGGGTAGTATTTCAGCTCTTATTGTATTGGGTTTTAATACAAGCGTATGTTTTTTCCTATATTGCTGGTACATTAGTTAAGAATGTTAGATTATTGTGTTTTATTGTGTTGGTTATGTTGATAATTTCAGTTCTTTTCGGTTCTGGAATTAATCCTTATTTTGAGTTAGCTGGTTATACGCAGTCTAAAAATAATATGGGTGCAATATTAGCAATCTTGATTCTATTATCTTATATTATATTTCATAATAACAATGAGTTGGAGGGCAATAAAAAAATTCTTGCTTTATTATTTATTGCCCTGCTTTTTACTGTGAGCAAAACATCAATTGCGCTAGTTCTTCTCTATTTTGTATTAATCAATTTACCTAATATAGCGCTTAAATCTTTCTTATGGTTATCTATCTTTTTTACAATATGTGTATTTACTACTTTCCCCATAATAACTTATTATCTGAATGACTATTGGCATATTGGACAAATCGTTGAGCCCGTTTTTATGACAGGTAGAGGAGTGATTTGGGACAATATATACTATGATTTAAACTTTTTTAGTAAGCTAAATTATGGCTATGGTTATGGCAGTTACTTCGGGACGCCTGTACCGCCCTATTTTTTTGATGACGATTACAGCTTTTTACAATATATAAACTCAGCCCATAATGGATACATAGAGCTATTGAGCCAAGTTGGTACTCTTAGTCTATTTTTAATCTCCTTTTACTTTTTGATGTTTGTTAAGAAAAACTCTAACTTTTTGCTTGCCGCGCTTAGCTTTCCTGTATTTTATAATATATCAGAACCAGCTTTTTTTCGTGATCAACACATTGTCTGGATATTTTCTTTGTTATTATTGTGCATCACATATACTCCCTTGAGGTGTAAATCGTATGTAAATAATGTGAAATGAGTAATTTATACAAAAAGCCTAGATTAGAATGGCTAGACTCTTTAAGAGGTTTGGCTATCCTTTTTTTAATTGTAATTCATTATATTGGTGCACTTGAATCAAGGGATTTATTACCATCCATACTAGTAGAATACATACAAGCTATTTTTAGAGTAGCAACTCCTTTGTTTATAACGGTTTTTGGTTTTACAATTGCATATACCTATTGGGGGAAAGTAAATAGCATACAAAGCTTTAAAGCATTGATAGCTTGGAGTTTAAGACGTTTGCCTAAAGTGCTTTTAGCCCGAGAAGTGATTGTTATTATATACTCAATAGCCCATCAAGAACAATTAGATACACTGATTGAAACGCTACTCTATTCAAGGTTTTCAATTGCTGGGGAGATATTAACGTTTTATTTCCTAGCTATATTTGTAACTCCTTACGTACTAATTGCAGTTTATTATGTTAATTCAAAAATTGTAATAATGGTGTCTTCATTTTTATATCTGACAGCATATTTAATAGGATCATTCTTTGGCCCTAGTAGTGAGGTCATGTTATTAAGGCTATTTTTTTATGATGTTTATCCATTTTTTCCTTTTTTCTACTGTGCAATAGTGGGAATGCTATTGGCAAAGCTATATGTATATTTAGGTTCAGAAAAAGAAAGGTTCTTAGTGTTTTTTATTATTTCTTCTATTTTAGTGTTGACTGGCCTATCTTATTTCAATAGTTTAACAATAGACGTATTAAGTAGCTTGGCTGTAGCGAAGTTCAAAGCTCCTCCCCACCCAGCTTATTTATCATTATATATAGGGATGTCCATTATGCTAGCTTTAGCTTTAGCATATGTAACCGAGAAAGGTTTAATCCCCATTTTTGTTCATCGTATTTTATCTGTTTTAGGAAGGAATTCACTGACAGCGTATGTTTTACATTATACTCTTCACTTTACACCACTAATAAGCCTATATTTAATTGATAAAAAAAGTACGTTAATTGAATTAGTTTCCTTCATATCGATATTGTTATTCTGCTATTGTTATATATTAATAAAAGATATAAAAGATATAAAAGAATAACTAAAATAAAAGACTCAAATTAATAAGGAATTAAATGCTTAGAATAAATTTTTTAAAAACCCCTATGGATGTAGCTACAATGGAAGAAACTGTAGCTTTTATTGAAACTAGAATAGATGAAAGGCGCTTTTTACAACACGTAGTTGTTAATGTTGCTAAAATCGTTAATATGCAAAATGACTCTGCCTTAGCAGCATCAGTCAAGGCTTGTGAGGTAATTAATATTGATGGTATGGGTGTTGTTTTTGGCGCACGCTTTTTAGGGCTCGATGTGCCGGAGCGGGTAGCGGGGGTTGACTTATTTCATGAGCTCCTAGCTATGAGTGCCAAACGCGACTTTCCTGTGTTTTTACTGGGAGCGACTGAAGAGGTGGTAACTAAAACAGTGGAAGTAGCGAAAGCACAAAACCCTAATTTAAATATTGCTGGGTTTAACGATGGTTATTTTTGGGATGATGAGGAAGCTGTAGTGAAAAAAATACGAGAATCGGGAGCAAAACTGTTATTTGTAGCCATTACCTCTCCGAAAAAAGAAAATTTTATTAATAAATGGCAAGACAAGCTAGGTGTTGACTTTGTAATGGGTGTTGGCGGTACCTTTGATGTAGTAGCTGGTAAGGTCAAACGCGCACCGCAATGGATGCAAAAAGCAGGCTTAGAATGGCTTTACAGGGTAATACAAGAGCCTAGAAGAATGTGGAAGCGTTACTTAGTAACAAATTCAAAGTTTATTTGGTTATTGTTGAAAACTAAATTTAGAAGGCTTTAAAGTAGTATTAGAGTGTAATTACCTTCTATTTTAAACAATGCTATAACCTTATAGCTCATATAAATTAATAGCTTTAAAACTATAATAGGACATATTTTTGTAAATTGATCGGATGAACACTTATAAAGAAAAGCGCTTGTTGGAGAGTTTTTTGATTTTTAACATTTATTATCTATCGCTATAGGAAAAATTAACATTGACGGAGCTTAATCTAATAATGTGTAACCTGTTTTTTTGTTCATGAATTTTTTGCGGTCAGTAATGGTTCACGGTTCATATGATCCTTCCAATGAATTGCAGTGATGTAACTTTTTTGTCATTGCATAAATAGTTTTAAAATTTCTTTCGTAGCATTTCTAGAAAGTCTTTTAGTAAATTGAAATACCTAATGCCTAGAGTAAAAATATCATTTCGGGTTTAGTTGTATATAAGAAATTTTACATTAATAATATAAATAAGGCTAATTTTTGTCTCATATAAAAGCAGATCCGGCTGTACGTAGTTTACTTGATAGAATGCCTGATGATGTACAGGATAGTTTTACCGAAGATCAACTAGCGCATTTAAAAGTGGCGATAGGTGCAAGGCAATGGGGTAAGCATACAGTTGATTGCCGAGGTGTAATTAAGTTTTTTAAATATAGATATTATTTTGTTGTACTAGCAGGGCGAAACAGGCGAGAACTGAGCGAGAAAGAAAAAAAGATAGCCGCTGTATCTCAAGCAATAACTGTATCACTATTTAGTTTTATTGTTATTAGCATATTTCTATTGGTTGTTTATTTGGTTAAATCAGCTTTAGGGATTGATATATTTAGCAACTACTCATTTGGCGTGTGGTCGTGGTTTAAGGAATTGTTTGAAAGCTAGGTTACGATTTTGTTTATAAATGTTTGCCCCAGTTTTTATAAGTTTATATTTGTTTCGTTTTATGTAACAACCTAGCTACTTAAAAATATTTTGCATAATATTGCTATATATTAAACCACCCTAAATATTGAATACGTTAGTATGATGCTGTAACATTTGTCGCACAGTTTTGTGGAGCTTAGTTCACTTATTAAGATATCTATAGGGATACATAGTATGACATCTTCAAGGACGTTTAAGCCTAATGGTTCGTCTGATGCAAATTTTTATCGTTTGTTCGACATTTTTGCATTGTTTTTGGCCTTTCAATGTTCTGCTGTTTTTTATAGCTTTGAACTCTCGCCTACTTACATGGTTGCTGCATTATCCGTTGCGTTAAGCTTTTTGTATTGCGCTGAAATATTTTCGGCTTATCGCTCTTGGCGAGCAGGTAAATTTAGGACCATGGTTTTATGTGCTTGGGGCTCTTTGTTTGTTGCCTTTGCAGTTTTATTTTGTGTGTCGTTCGTATTTAAGTTTACAGAAGAGCTCTCGCGTATTGGTTTAGGTTTGTGGTTTTTATTAAGCTTTGCTTTCATGTATAGCTGGCGATTAGGCGCACACATGTTTAAACGCAACAAGCGCAAGCTTGGTATGAACTTACGTAATGTCGCCATTGTTGGTGCAACAGAGTCGGCCGTACATTTGTATAATGAAATTACAAAAAATGATGAGCTCGGCTTTAAGTTTTTAGGCTTTTATGACGACAGGCAGCCAGAGCGTTTGTTTGAAAATTCAACCAAGCATGATGTTGCAGGCAAAATTCAGGACGCTGTTAATGCTGCACGTAATGGTGAAATAAGTGTTTTATATATTGCCCTACCTATGAAAGCAGATAAACGCATAGCAGATATATTACTGCAGTTAGGTGATACCACAGTTGATGTACATATTATTCCTGACTTTTTAGTATCTAATTTAATACACGCACGAATAGAACACGTTGGCGAGCTTGATACACTCAGCGTTTTTGAATCCCCCTTTATTGGTGCGCGTGAATTTATAAAGCGAACTGAGGACATAATTGCTGCTAGTATCATTTTGCTGTTGATTTCACCTATTTTAATTGCCATTGCATTTGCTGTTAAATTTACATCGGATGGGCCTATTATTTTTAAACAAGACAGGTATGGGCTTGATGGGCGCAAAATTAAGGTATGGAAGTTTCGCTCAATGAGTGTTACTGAAAATAGTAATGTGGTAACACAAGCTAAAAGAAATGACGCCCGCATTACTCCACTAGGCGGTTTTTTACGCCGCACTAGCCTTGATGAATTACCGCAATTTATAAATGTTTTAAAAGGCGATATGTCGATTGTGGGGCCAAGGCCGCATGCTGTTGCGCATAACGAGGAATACCGTAAAAAGGTAGAGTTTTATATGCTACGCCACAAAGCTAAACCCGGTATTACTGGTTGGGCGCAAATTAATGGCTGGCGCGGCGAAACCGACACCTTAGACAAAATGGAAAAACGTGTTGAATTTGACTTACATTATATTAAGCACTGGTCGTTGTGGTTTGATATAAAAATTATTTTTATAACAATTTTTAAGGGATTTAAAAATGCAAATGCATACTAAAAAACTTGTACCACTTAGCGCATTTTTGAGCGCTATGATAGCTGCGCCTGCTACTGCTAATTTAAAACCAGGTAGCGTTATGACTAAAGATGGGGCCGAAATCACCCCTACGTTACAAACTGGTATCAGTAGTAATAGTAACTTTTTTAGCACCCCGAACGATGAAGAGTCGCGATTTATTTGGACCATAACCCCAAATGTTAAAGCGGTAATTGAGGATGGGCCAGATAGCTATAACATAGACTTAGGCACTAGCAGCTCGTTACACAATAAAGATACTGCCGATAACTTCACCCAAGTAAATATAGGTGCGGGCGTACATAAAGAGTTTACCAGCCAGCATCGCTTAGATATTAACGGCGATGCCGATTGGCTATATGAACCTCGTGGCAGTGGTTTAACCGAAGGTTTAGGCGATGTTGTTAATGAACTTGTAAAGTACCAACAACAAAATGTGTTAGCACGTTATGAGTACGGTGCGCAAAGTTCAAAAGCACAAGTTGCTTTAAGTGCCGGCTTTTTTAGTAAAAAATATCAAAGTTTTAGAGAAGTATCGCAGTATCGTGACTACGATAAATCGTTATTAGGTATTACGGGTTATTATAATACCCAATCCGCTACACGCACTTTTTTAGAAATTAAGCAAGAAAACTACCGTTACGATGTATTAGCCAGTAGTGGTATATCGCGCGACAGCGACGATATAAAAATACTTGCTGGTATGGAGTGGGAGGCAACATCTGTTACTTCTGGCTCGTTTAAAGTGGGTTATCAGAATAAAGACTTTGACTCGAGTGAACGTGAAAACTTTAGTGGTTTAAGTTGGGAGGCCGCCATTAATTGGCAGCCACTTACTTACTCTACCGTTCAGCTTATGACTAGTCGCGCAGCAAAAGACCCATTAGTACAAGGCGATTACATTAAAGAAAGCATTTATGGTGTAAATTGGACCCATAGTTGGAGCGATTATTTAAGCTCGCTTGCAAGCGTTAATTATATTGACGAGCAGTATACAGGTGATGTTGGCCGTAAAGATAAAACTAAAAACTTCCGTTTAGGTTTAAATTATGTAGCGAGCAATTTTGGCATGGTTTCTACCTATGTAGATTTTATGGATAAAAACTCTACAGTAAATGCTATTGAGTTTGACCGTGTAATTGTAGGCGTTAACTTTACTTTTGCGTTAAAGGCTAATTAATGAAGTATTTTTTTGGTTTAATGCTGCTTGTATTTAGCAGCATTTGTTTTGCTCAATCTGCGCAAAATTATGTGTTAGGAGCAGGTGATAAGGTTGAAATCAAAGTATTCGGCCAGCCAGATTTAGAGGTTACCGCACTATTAGGTAACAGCGGCGAGGTTAATTACCCATTTTTAGGTAAAGTTAAACTTGCAGGATTAAATACCTCAGAGGTTGAGCAAGTTATAACCGAAGGTTTAAAACCTGATTATTTAGTAAACCCGAATGTTTATGTACAAGTTGTAGAATACCGGCCTTTTTACATTCATGGCGAGGTGGAACACCCGGGTGCATACCCTTACCAACCCGCTATGACAGTTAACCAAGCTATAGCCCTTGCCGGCGGCTTAACCGAGCGAGCATCTACCGATAAAATTTTTATTTTTAAAGAGCAAACTAAACAGCAGCAACAAAAAGGTAGTTTAAATAGCCAAATTGCAGCGGGCGATACTATAAAAATTGAACAACGCTTGTTTTAAGCAGTTTACAAGGCAGTATTTAATGAACCAAATAAACGATAACGTAAATAATGAAGAAATAATTGACTTTAGTGCCTACCTCAATGTGCTAAAGCGGGCAAAGTGGCGTATTTTAGGTTTTGCCATTGTAGCTACTTTGTTAGCTATTATGGTCACTCTAACTTTAGTGCCAAAATATGTAGCAACGGCAACTTTACTTATTGAGGCAGAACAAGCAAAAGCGGTTAGTTTTGAGGAGATATACGGCTTAGACTCAAATCAAAAAGAGTATTACCTAACTCAGTTTGAGGTAATTAAATCTGACAGTATTGCACGCGAAGTGATTGCAAAACTTGATTTGAAAAGCCATAAAGATTTTATTGCTAAGCCGTCTGCAATTAGTGAAGTAAAAGAGGCTATAAAATCACACTTGCCTTTTTTAAATAAAAAAGAAGCAACTGTGTATTCTGCTGAAGAACAAGCTGAGCGTGAAATGCTCGGTTTATTATTAGCGTTTAAATCTCGCCTTTCTGTTTCGCCTATTCGTAAAACACAGTTAGTTAAAGTGAGCTTTGAATCAAGCGATGCAAAATTAGCGGCACTTGTTGCCAATACTGTGGGGGAAGTTTATATAGAAAGCCAAATGCGTGCCAAAATGGGCATTACGCAACAAGCATCTAGCTGGCTAAACACGCGTTTGTCTCAACTTCGTGTTCAGTTAGATGACTCTGAGGTACGTTTGCAGGCATACCGTGAACAACAAAAATTAGTTGATATTGAAGGAATAGCAGGCCTTGCAACGCAAGAACTTGAACAAATATCGCAACAACTAGTAGTAGTGCGAAACGAAAAAAACAACCTAGAAAGCATTAACCGTGTAATTAGTGAATATGGTAACAATAACTTAGAGCTACTAGGCAGCATGCCAGAAATTACCTCACATAAAGTGATACAAGATGTCAAGCGAGAGGTTATATTAGTTGAGCGTAAATTGAGTGATTTAAGCGAAGTATATGGCCCTAAGCACCCTAAAATAATTTCTGCTAAAGCAGAGCTTGCTACCGTAAAAAGTAACTTAAATAAACAAATTAAAGGCCTTATTACCGGTATTGAAAAAGAGTTAAACCGCGTCACACGAACTGTTAGTGCGCTTGAGCGTGATTTAATTAAAATACGCGCTGAATACCAAGACATTACCCGTAAAGAAACCAAATATAACCAATTAAAACGTGAAGTTGAAACTAACCGTAATATATTTAATACGTTTTTATCCCGCTCTAAAGAAACCGAGGTAACAAGCGATTTTAGTTCGGCTGCTGCACGATTTACCGACCGTGCCTACGCACCTAAAGACCCAGCTAAACCAAATAAAAAACTTATTGTTATTTTGGCATTTGTTGCAAGTTTTGGTTTTGCAGTTGTAATGAGTTTTGTATTTGATGCCTTAAACGATACAGTTAAAACTAAAAACGATGTTGAGGGGAAACTCGCTCAGCGTATGTTAGGTTTATTACCTAATGTACCTATGCCTAAAAAGAGCGTATTCCCCATACATGCTTACCTTGACGATAACTACAGACGTTTTGCAGAGTCTGTACGTACATTCCGTACTAGTTTATTGTTAACTCAGTTAGAGCGTGACCATAAGGTTATTGCTGTTACATCCAGCTCTCCGGGTGAGGGTAAAACAACTACTTCAGCTAATTTAGCAATGTCGCTTGCGCAAATGGGTAAAGTATTACTTATTGATGCAGATTTACGTAAACCAAGTATAGCAAAGCGCTTTGATATACCGGTATTTCATCCTGGACTAAGCAATTTAATGATAGGCACCGAGCAGTTTAGTGAATGTGTACATGTTGATGGACAGTCGGGTGTGGCTATTATGCCTAGTGGGCAAATTCCTGGTAACCCGTTGGAACTACTATCAAGCTCGCGTTTTAACGAAGTGCTCGATGTGCTAAAAACTAAGTACGACCATATTATTATTGATACACCGCCTACCCAAGCAGTGAGTGATGCACTTGTTATTTCACAAAGTGCTGATTCGGTAATTTATGTTGTTAAATCTGACGTAACACGTATTAAACCTATAAAAGCAGGTATAGAGCGTTTATTTGAGTCAAAAGCTCATGTTGCGGGTATTGTGTTAAATAAAGTTGATATGAGTAAAAACAAAGATGAGCATAGCCATGGTTATTACGATTATTACGACTACTCGCAAAAGCCTGAGCAACCAACCTCTTAATTGCTAAAAATTTATGTTTGATATTCATTCTCATATTTTGCCAGGCATTGACGATGGCGCTAAAGATTTAAACGAGTCTTTAGCGCTATTAAAAATGGCGCAAAGTGATGGGATAACACATATGGTGGCAACCCCACATATTCATATAGGCCGATTTAATAACTCAGCAAAAGCACTTAATAATGACATTGATGTTTTAAAGCAAGAGGCTTTAAATGCAGGTATTGATTTAAAGCTTGCAGTAGCTGCAGAGGTTAGGCTCGACATCGAATTAATGGGTCTTGTTATGGCAGGACAGTTACCTTTTATTGGTGCGTTAGATTCGGTTAATTATTTATTGTTAGAGTTACCGCATTCCCATGTACCGCAAGGCTACGATAAGTTTATAAACTGGCTATCAAAGCAAAATATAAAAGCGATAATTCCTCACCCCGAACGCAACAGAGATATCCAAGCAAACCCATTTTATATTGAGCGTTTAAAGCAGTTAGGTTGTGATTTTCAATTAACAGCCTCAAGCATAGAAGGGGCGTGGGGCGATACTGCTAAAGCAATTAGTATTGATATGCTACAAAAAAGCTTGGTTAGTTATGTTGCAAGCGATGCACACTCAGTCAAACGCAGGCCTCCATTATTAAGTAATGCAAAAAGGCTCGTTACCGATTTAATAGGTGAGTTAGAAGCACAAAACTTGTTTGTAAACAATCCACAGCGTTTAACAGAGTCTTTGTTTGATGAGTAATTTAAAAAAGCTAACTCAAATTACATTGCTTGCAATTATTACTTTGTTTATTAGTTTTGAAAGCATACAAAGTATGCGTGCTAATGCGTGGTATTTTAATGCATTAAATACGCTAAAACAGCCAGATGATTTACTAACACCTCAAGAGCTTAGCCTGGCAAACGAGGCAATAACACTCGCCACACAACTAGAGCCTCTCCAAGCGCATTATTGGCAGCTAAGTGCTTATATAAAAATGCTTAGCCTAACTAAAAATAATGTAAACGTTGAAAGCGCTCCTAAAGTATATAAGCAAGTAGAGTCTTCTCTTTTAAATTCGTTAAAGTACAGAACGTCGTGGGCCGAAACATGGATAGACTTAGCTAAAGTCACTAGCTATAAAGAGGGCCCAAGCGATCGTGTGTTTGGTTATATTCAGCAGGCTAAAAAATCAGGCCCTTTTAAAATAGATGTTCATTTAGGTGTTATTGAAATAGCGCTTACTAATTGGCAGCAACTCCCTCCAAAATATAAAGCTTTGTATGTTAGCGAGCTTAGGCTTGCAGCCAAGCATGGCTATAAGTTTTCACGTGCGTTTGAGATAGCTAAGCAGACAAATACACTCCCTATTTTATGTTTGTCTCTTCAGTTTGGCGCACAATTTGAATCTGCCAGAAATAACTGGATGTTTAAAAAGTACTGTAAATAGGTTTTCTTGTTTAGGAAAATATTTCAGCTATTAGTTATTTAACCTCACCACCGTGAGTAAAGTGAAATTGCGTGTATTTACTTTAGAGCGTTGCTTCTCACGTTAAAAGCATAGCTTCTTTTTAAAAGATCATGTGCACAAAGAAGCAAATGAGAAGCCATTGGCCAAGCTGCTTAATAACTTTGTTCTTCAACCCTCTAAAGCGGAGCGTCTCTTAAGCTCTTTGTGAAAAATTACCTAAAAGCAAATTGCACGAAGAGAAGAAAATGAGGAGTAAATGAGTAGACATAAATACACCAATGAAGGTTTATTACTTAATAATTTATCACTACTCTAAAAGCGAAGCGTCTCATGACCTCTTTGTGAAAAATTACCTAAAAACAAATTGCACAAAGAGAAGAAAATGAGGAGTAAATGAGTAGATATAAATACACCAATGAAGGTTTATTACTTAATAATTTATTACTACTCTAAAAGCGCAGCGCCTCTTAACCTCTTTGTGAAAAATTACTTGAAAACAAATTGCACGAAGAGAAGAAAATGAGGATTAAATGAGTAGACATAAATACACCGATGAAGGTTTATTACTTAATGATTAATTACTACTCTAAAAGCGAAGCGCCTCTTGACCTCTTTGTGAAAAATTAACTAAAAAAATTGCACAAAGAGAAGAAAATGAGGAGTAAATGAGTAGACATAAATACACCAATGAAGGTTTATTACTTAATAATTTATCACTACTCTAAAAACGCAGCGTCTCATGACCTCTTTGTGAAAAATTACCTAAAAACAAATTGCACGAAGAGAAGAAAATGGGGAGTAAATGAGTAGACATAAATACATCAATGATGGTTTATTTACTTAGCCACTAGATCACTTCTCTATAGCGCAGCGTCTCTAAACCTCTTTGTGAATAATTTTACTGTAGGCGCCTTGCTTGTTGGCGCTTTATTTATAGGTATGTAAAAGCGTTGCTTTTAAACGCCAGCAAGATGCGCGTCTACAGAGGAAGGTTTGGTATGTACTTGTAAGCGTATAGTTTACTTATGTTAAAAGCGCGAAAAAACATGTGCAGCCTATTTAAAAATCACTTAACTTAGTTGTATGAAAACGCCCAGAGCCATTGTAAATAGCTCTGGGCTATAAATGGCTCTTAGTTGAGCCTTGCGCTAACTAAATACACTTTCGTAATTCTTAGGGAGAAGAAGAAAGTACATTCTAGTGTAGTTAACCAACCCGTAAAACTCTAAGTTTTGTTTGTTTATTAACCTAAAATAATAACAAAGGATTAATTAAGTTGTGCACAGGTTAACTAATGTATTGCTTGTTTTATGCCCAGCTTATTAACTGCGTATTTTGCACGAGATCGCGAGGCAAAGAGTTTTTTATTTTATTTTTTTGCCATTTACCCAGTCCAATAGGGCAGCCACATAAGGTTAATACTACTTCGCCGGTGGCTTTTGTAACGTCTTCAAGGCGTACATCTTTACCGTTAAAATAGTCATTTGCTTGCTCGTTTGTTAAAGCATAGGTATTGCTTTTACACTCACTGCCAAACACGGTAGCAAATTCGTGAGTAAGCCTTACACCATTTTTATGAATAATACCCAGCTGAATACCTAAACGTGCGTATTTAATTTTATTTTGCACGGCTTCAAACCCATCAGGAAACAACCACAGCTCTTTATCGCGTTGCATTAATTTACCTAGCAGCGCTTTTAAACCAAACTGCTTTTTAAGCTGGCTCATAAATAACGTGGTTTGCTTTTTATCAAACTCGTTAAACGGAAACGCACCTTTTTTAACCGTTTGGGTTGGGTTATTGCAGCTTGCTCGTTTTTTAAATTTAGCAATAAAAAAACCTTCACTGTCGTACGTTTGCGGCCATACATGTAAGTAGCCCTCGGGAGTTGTGGCTTTTTCTGCGCCTTCAAATAAATCACTAAGCGCTTGTGGCTCAATGTAGTCGCCAAATTCACTGAGTAAATAATCACATACTTGTTGGTTTTCGAGCGGGGTGAGCGTACAGGTTGAATACACAAGCGTACCACCTGGCTTTAATGCGTAAAAGGCGCTTTTAATTAAGTCTTTTTGTACTTGAGCAATCTCAATATTTGATTCTATTGACCAATTTTTAAGTGCGTCGGCGTCTTTTCTTACCGTTCCTTCGCCTGAGCAAGGCGCATCAAGCAAAATGCTATCAAAGCATTCAAACATGTAGTTACCAAATATAACACCATCAAAATGCGAAAGCGCACAGTTACCTACACCCATACGTTTAAGCGTTGCGCTCAGTACTTTTAAGCGAGACGACGAAAGCTCGTTGGCAACCAGTACGCCTTGGTTATTCATGAGTGCGGCAAGTTGTGAGGTTTTAGAGCCTGGGGCTGATGCCATATCAAGCACATAGGTATTATTTTCGTCTGCGTTTTTAATACTGTGTTTTAGTGCCATAGGCGGTAGCATTGAGCTTGCCTCTTGCACGTACATGGCACCGCTTAGGTGTAGGTCGGTATTGCCCAGTGCTAAATTTTGCTCTTCATCGCTTGGGCGCTCTAGCCAAAAACCCTCGTTACACCAAGGTATAGGGGTAAGTTGCCAGTTTTTTTGTTCTGCGCGCTTTAAAAATTCTTCAATCGAAATTTTTAATGTATTTACACGAATAGACTTTCTGAGCGGGCGACGACACGCGTTTATAAAGTCGTCTAAATTAAGGTGAGCAGGTAAATAGGTTTTTACGTCATCAATAAAGTGCTCAGGAATATAAGTGTTGGCGTTCACGCAGTGGCTCTTACATTAAAAAATAAAGCGTGATATTAGCACTTTTAAAGAGTTTTTTCAGCGTTAAATAGCGGTTTTATAATTTGCTAGAATGTCGACATATTGTGTTTTTAGTTTTGTTTTAAAGCAGATTTATACGACTTTAGATTAACAGTGTCGACAATATATGTGTTTTTTACTCCTTTTTAACTTATTTGGGGTTGACATGTTTTTTTATTAAGCACATAGTTAGCTCATTAATTGTCGACAATTTATTTATAAAGCCATGACGCAACCTTTTTTAATCGATACACCAATTACTACAGCTTCTGATCAAGTGTTTGTAGATATGCGCCGTGAAATAGTAGAGGGCAGCATAGAGCAGGGTAGCAAAATTTCAGAGCCAGAACTTGCTAAGCGTTACAGTGTAAGCCGTGCCACGCTTAGAGAAGCACTTAACCGCTTAGAAAGCTGTTACTTAGTAGAGCGTAAAGCGAACGTGGGTTGCCGTGTTGTGGCACTCACTGCAGAGCGTTTAATTGAGGTTTATCAAGTACGCAGTTCTCTTGAAGGTTTAGCATGTAGGCTTGCTGCCGACAATATGGAACCCGATGAGGTTAAAGGCTTAAAGCAATTACTTAATCAACATTTGCAAACTCAACGCGTTAAAGAGGGCGAGTCGTACTATCAAGAAGCGGGCGATTTAGACTTTCATTATCGCATTATTAAAGGTAGTAAAAACGCGCACCTTATCCATTTGTTGTGTAATGGACTTTACCAGTTAATACGTATGTATCGTGTGCAAATGGGTATGGTGGGGCCGCGCGTATCTAAAGCGTTTGACGAGCATTTAGCCATTATAAACGCAATAGAGAACCACGATGGTGAACTTGCTGAAATGCTGATGAAACGCCACATTAGTGCATCGCAAGCTAATATTCAAACCAAATTTGATTTGCTGAATAAGCAAACAAACACTTTGCTAAAAGCTAAAAGCTA
>NZ_PNCU01000007.1:0-175591 GCF_005886915.1 Pseudoalteromonas sp. S3776
TTGCTCGGCTTTTACTTAGCCCACTAGGTTACAAACCTCGCGCCGCGATTAAATAGTCCCTAGTTTGAACAAATTTTAATCCGTAAAGAATAACAGACCCTAAGTTTGCCAATACTTTTTTATTGTTTATGGTTTTAGAAAAATAAACCGCTAAGACTTATTATTTTTATTCGTAAAGTTTTTAGTTATGCGGCTACTGAGGGGCTTATCTTCAATACTTTGTAGCTCTATTTCTATCGCGTCGCACGAAATATGAATTTCAAATAACGACGTTAATAACGACAGGCTTAAGCACGCTAAGCTTACTCCAAATAAAATAATGCCCGTGGTATTAAATTCAATAAATAAGGCAAACATCGATAGCGTACATAATAAAAAAGAGGCTACACCATATACTTGCATGGTGCGTATTAGCTTGATGCGTTTTCTTAAATTCGTTATTTGCGCTACGACTACGGGGCGAATAGACTCGCCTTCTCTTGAATTTAGTTCTCGGATTAATTGCGCTAATACTAAAAAGCGGTTTGTGTATGCAAGAAGCAGCAGTGAGATTGCTGGGAAAAGTAAACCTGGGGTAGTAAGTGTCATTGTTATGTCCTAAAAAGTTACCTGCTATACACTTTAGTAGAGTATCGTAGGATATTGTAAACACAAAATAATTGAGGTGATAATTGCAAAATATTAATACTCATAATACGCACCAAGCCTTTCAGTGGGTAACGATCTACAAAGCAGATAACACATTAGAGGCAAATATAATCAAAGGGCTGTTATTAAGCGCGGGAATTGAGTGCCAAATTCAAGGTGAAATGCTTCAAGGCGCCTTGGGCGAAATTCCCTTTGAACAAACCCAAGTTAGTGTGCAGGTTTATTCGATAAAAGAGCGCCACGCGCGCGAAATATTGGTAAACTACCAACAAGTAAAACAATCCGCTCCAGATTGGGTATGCCCTAACTGTAATGAGCATAATGGATCAACATTTGATTTTTGTTGGTCATGTGAGACGTTAAGAAATGACAAAAGCGAATAACTTTCAACGTATTAGAGAGCTAAACTACTTACAAAAAGCGGTGTTAGCAAGTGCTTTAATTGAGCGTATGTTACCTAATTATGGTTTATTTAGTGAAGCCACCGGTTTTGGTGATGAAGCCTTATTACGCAGTGCGTTAAATGTTTGCTGGGAAAAAATATTACTACCCAAAAGTAAAATAGATCTCGAAAAACAAGTAGAAAAAATTGAGCCAAATGTCCCCGAGCTTGCCGACTTTGATATGTTTGGCACTTACCCCGCAATAGATGCTGCTACCTCGCTTTTAAGCCTAATGCATGGTTTGATGGGGCAAGACGAGCAAGAATTTATTAGCGTTAGTAAAATATCCCAAGCTACAGTGGCGCGTTTTATTGAATACCAAATGACAGTTGAAGGTGAGGTAGCCGATAATAAAGCCGTACGAGAACACCCATTAATGCAATATGAAATTGAAGTATTGAGTGAGCTAATCGACTTTGTAGAAAATATGGGCCGCGTAACTTCTGAAAATGTGAAGGCACTAAAAAAACAAGCTATTGCAGATGGGCAAACCAACATTGGCTTGGCGTTATAATACATTAAGTAAAGTTTAAAAAGGCAGGAGAAGTACAGTGCGAATTTTAGGCATTGAGTCATCGTGTGATGAAACCGGTATTGCAATTTACGATGATGAAAAAGGCTTATTGGCTCACCAGTTATACAGTCAAGTAAAAGTACATGCAGATTATGGTGGTGTCGTGCCTGAGCTTGCATCGCGCGATCACGTTCGTAAAACACTGCCACTTATTGATGCTGCGTTTGCTCAAGCGGGGTGCGGCCCTGAAGATTTAGATGGCATTGCATACACTGCAGGCCCTGGTTTAGTAGGGGCGTTATTGGTAGGCACCTCTATTGGCCGCTCTTTAGCCTATGGCTGGGATATTCCAGCTGTAGCCGTACATCACATGGAAGGGCATTTACTTGCGCCTATGCTTGAAGAAAATGTGCCAGAATTTCCCTTTATTGCGTTGCTCGTATCGGGCGGTCATACCATGATGGTAAAAGTCGCCGGTATAGGTCAGTACGAAGTATTAGGTGAGTCTGTTGACGATGCTGCTGGTGAAGCATTTGATAAAACAGCTAAGCTGTTAGGGCTTGATTACCCTGGCGGCCCTCGATTAGCTAAAATGGCTGAGCAAGGTGTTGCAAAACGGTTTGTTTTTCCACGCCCGATGACCGACAAGCCTGGTCTTGATTTTAGCTTTAGTGGTCTAAAAACTGCGGCTTCTATCGCGATTCGCGAAAATGATGATGATGTACAAACCAAAGCAGATATCGCCCATGCGTTTCAAACCGCAGTGATTGATACATTAGTTATTAAATGTAAGCGTGCCCTTAAACAAACTGGGATAAAACGTTTAGTGATTGCTGGTGGTGTGAGTGCTAATACACAGCTGCGTTTACAGCTTGAGCGTGTTATGCAGGGCATGAAAGGACAAGTTTACTACCCGCGTACTGAGTTTTGTACAGATAATGGCGCAATGATTGCCTACGCCGGTATGCAGCGCTTAAAAGCTGGCCAATTTGCCACCCTCGACATGAAAACTAAACCGCGTTGGCCAATAGACAGCTTAGAAGCGATTTAGCATTAATTATTATTTTTTTTATCAGTGGGTGCTTTTTTAGCGCCCACTTTTGGTTCTTCCCCTTTAAAAAGGCGAATAATATTAGTGCGATGACGAAATATAATTAGCACGGTAATAAAGGTTACCGGTAGAGTGTAAAGCGGTTTAATCAACCACGTATACAGTGGTGCAAGCGACACCGTGACCAAGGCGCCTAATGAAGAAAAGCGGGTCACAGCAACTACAATAATCCAGGTACTTATTAATAGCCCCGCCAGCGATAAACCAATCGGCAATAATGAGCCAAATGCAGTGGCTACCGCTTTACCGCCTTTAAAACTAAAAAATAGTGGGTACATATGCCCTAAACATGCGGCGACGGCGACCAAACCAAGTGATAAGGGGGTTAAATCTAAAAAATAAGCGCCCCATACGGGGATGGTGCCTTTTAAAATATCAAATATTAACACTAAGCACGCAGGAAAAGGCCCACCTAAACGGTACACATTAGTGGCACCAGGGTTATTTGAACCGCTGTTGCGAGGGTCTGGCAGTTTGAATAGCCGAGACACTAATATGGCCGATGAAATCGACCCTAACAAGTAGGCTAAAACAAACAGTAAAATGGCTAACACAAAGTCCCTTATTTTTTAATTGCTATACCCATCGATAGCACTTTTACGCTATTATTGGCGGCACAATTTATCGTGAAAATTATTAACTGCTGTATTTTGCAGTTAATCTAGCTATATGGCTATTGTAGAAGTAATTTTTACATATTTAAACACTGCTTAAAGCATATACAGTATTAATTTAATCAATGCATTGTATGTTTTGAGGGTGTTTATAGTTATTTGGAGTATCAATGGATAAGGTTTTTATATCTCAACTACACGTCGACACCATTATTGGCGTATACGACTTTGAAAAAGAAAGTAAACAAAGCCTTTATTTTGATATTGAAATGCTCAGCGATATAAAGCCTGCAGCAGCAAATGATGACATAAATTTAGCACTGGATTACGCAAAAGTAAGTGAACGGGTGATTGAACACGCTACGGCTAAGCCGGTTGAGCTACTTGAAACCTTGGTAGAGCAATTAGCGACTATTATATTAACCGAATTTAATACACCCCAAGTAACAATTAGAGTGAGCAAACCGGCCGCTGTGGCGCAAGCAAACACGGTAGGTGTAGAAATAACACGCACTAAGGCAATGAGCTAAATGGCGCAAATTTATATCAGCCTAGGCTCAAATATAAACAAAGCGCATTATATTCGTTGTGCGCTTGATGCGCTCAAGCAACACTTCACAGATATTGTGCACTCATCTGTGTTTGAAAGCGAAGCGGTAGGGTTTAAAGGTAATAACTTTTATAACTCGGTGGTGGCTGCTACCACATCAATGCCGCTTGAACGTGTATGTAAATTATTAAAACAAATTGAGCGTGATAACGGGCGTAAAGCTGACGATAAAAAATTTAGTCCCCGTACGCTCGATTTAGATCTACTTTTTTACGATGACGTTATTTGCGACTCGCCAGCACAATTACCTCGCGATGAAATTACCAAAAACGCTTTTGTACTTCAGCCTCTTTGTGAAGTAGCCCCCAATTTTTATCACCCCGTTGCAAAGCAAACCATTGCTACGCTATGGAGTGAGTATAATAACCCTCAACAAAAACTATGGAAGGTGGAGTTTTCTAACCCATGAGTATTTTAGAAATAATTATTTTAGCCCTGATACAAGGATTTACTGAGTTTTTACCTATTTCGAGCTCCGCTCACTTAATTTTACCTTCGCAAATTTTGGGGTGGGAAGACCAAGGCCTTGCTTTTGATGTAGCTGTACATGTTGGTACGTTGATAGCGGTTGTTATTTATTTTCGTAAAGAAGTGGCTGATATTCTTAGCGCCTGGTTTAAATCGTTTGGCACTCAAGGTACCACCGATGACAGTAAACTTGGTTGGTGGATTATACTGGGGACTGTACCTGCTGCGATACTAGGCTTATTGCTAAAAGACATTGTTGAGCTGTACCTGCGCAGTGCCTGGGTTATAGCGGCCACGACTATTATTTTTGGTTTATTACTTTGGTACGCCGATGCCAAAGGTAAGCAAATGAAAACAATTTACCAGCTTAACTGGAAAACAGCGCTGCTTATTGGCTTTGCTCAAGCGGTGGCGATGATCCCAGGAACTTCGCGCTCAGGCATTACCATGACAGCGGGTTTATTGCTGGGCATGAACAAACAAAGCGCAGCCCGTTTTTCGTTTTTACTTGCTATACCTATTATTTCTATGATGGGCCTTTATTACACAATAGAGCTGGCTTTGGGCGATCATGTGGTTGATTGGAGTACATTAATTTTAGGTGTAGTCCTTTCGTTTTTATCGGCGTACGCCTGTATTTTCATGTTTTTAAAAGTGATAGAACGAATGGGTATGCTGCCGTTTGTAATTTATAGATTGTTACTGGGTGTTGGTTTAATTGTATTTTTAACGCTGTAATTTAAATTAATACGAACAAGCCCTCTTACTTAGGTTAGAGGGCTTTTTTATTTTGTTAACGCAGATTTAGCATCAGTGAATTGACGAGACGCGCATAGTCATTAAGCCTAAAATTTGGCATTATAGCGCCATTAAACTTCACAGACGTGCGAAGTACCAAAGGATTTAAAAAGTTATGCATATTCATATATTAGGCATTTGCGGCACCTTTATGGGCGGTATTGCGGCGATTGCTAAATCACTTGGCCATAAGGTGAGTGGCTCTGATCAAAATGTTTACCCGCCGATGAGCACTCAACTTGAGCAGTTAGGTATAGAGTTAACCCAAGGCTACGATGTCGCACAGTTAGAACCTGCGCCTGATATAGTTGTTATTGGTAATGCCATGAGCCGAGGTAACCCCTGTGTAGAGTATGTGTTAGATAAGGGCTTACCGTATACATCGGGGCCAGAGTGGCTTAAACATAACCTATTGCAAAATGCTTGGGTGCTTGCGGTGGCTGGCACGCATGGCAAAACCACTACCGCAAGTATGCTGGCGTGGATATTAGAGTATGCAGGCTTAAAACCAGGGTTTTTAATTGGTGGCATAGTACAAAACTTTGGTGTGTCAGCTAAAGTGGGTGAAACGCCCTTTTTTGTAATAGAAGCGGATGAATACGATACCGCGTTTTTTGATAAGCGCAGTAAATTTGTACATTACCTACCACGAACGCTCATTTTAAATAACCTTGAGTTTGACCACGCCGATATTTTTGACGATTTAAACGCAATAAAAAAACAATTTCATCACTTAATGCGTACATTACCTCACAGTGGCAAAGTGATTTGGCCTAAAGACGATACAGCGCTTAATGATGTTATTAAGCAAGGGCTCTGGAGCGAAAGCGAAACCCTAAATGGTGATTGGCATTATGACTTATTAAGCGCTGATGGTAGCCAATTTAATGTGCTTTTAAACAATGAACCTCAAGGCACAGTTAATTGGCAGGCAATAGGCGAGCATAATGTTAAAAATGCCATTATGGCCATCGCGGCAGCGCGCCATGTTGGTATAGCCGTAGATCATAGCATTGCAGCGCTTGAAGAGTTTATTAGCCCTAAACGGCGTATGGAGCTTAAAGCCGATATAAATAACATTAAAGTGTACGACGATTTTGCACACCACCCAACAGCAATAAAAACCACCCTTGCGGGGTTACGTGCAAAAGTGGGTGATGAAAAAATTATTGCTATTTTAGAGCCTCGCTCAAACACCATGAAGATGGGTGTACACCAACATACGCTACTTGCTTCGTTAAGTGATGCCGATGACGTGCTGTTATTTGAGCCCGATAACCTAAATTGGTCTCTTAAAGCGCAAGCCGATAATGCCGGTATGCAGTGTTTTAATAGTACGCAAATGATTATTGACACTGTGCTTGAAAATATCATGCCAAATCAGCACATATTAATTATGAGCAATGGCGGTTTTAATGGCTTACATCAACACTTAGTTGATGGTTTAGCTAAAAAATACAGCGGAGAATAATGTGCAGTTTAAAGATAAAATTACACTGGCGTTTAGTGGTGCTTCAGGCGCCCCTTACGGTTTAAGATTGCTTGAAGTATTACTCGCGCAGCAATTTCAAGTGTATGTACTTATATCAAGTGCTGCGCGCGTGGTGCTCGATACTGAGTCAAACATTAAACTCTCAGCTAATGAAGATAAAGCAACCGAGCAGTTAAGCGCTTTATTTAATGCCAAGCCAGAGCAGTTAAAAGTATTTGGTAAAGATAATTGGTTTAGCCCCGTTGCTTCAGGCTCTGCGGCCCCTAAAAAAATGGTGGTATGCCCATGTAGTGCAGGCTCTGTATCAGCTATTGCACTAGGGGCGTCAGATAACCTACTCGAGCGTGCAGCTGATGTGGTTATTAAAGAGCGAGGCCAACTAATTTTAGTACCACGTGAAACCCCCTTTAGCGAAATTCATCTTGAAAATATGTTAAAGCTTGCGCGCTTAGGGGTCACTATTATGCCAGCAGCACCTGGCTTTTATCACCAGCCACAGAGCATTCAAGACTTAGTTGATTTTATGGTGGCGCGAATTTTAGATCATTTAAACATTGAACATAACCTAACTAAACGTTGGGGTTATGGTGAGGGTAAATAATGGATAAGCAAAATGTTGCTTTAAATATAGAAGGCCTAACCAAGGTTTATAATAATGGCGTAGAGGCCGTAAAAGGGGTTGATTTACAAGTTTTTGAAGGCGACTTTTTTGCCTTGCTTGGCCCAAATGGCGCAGGTAAGTCGACCACTATTGGTGTTATTTCTTCACTAGTCAATAAAACCCAAGGAAAGGTGGAGGTGTTTGGTCACAACATCGATACCGACCTTGAAGCTGCTAAAGCGCATTTAGGACTTGTACCACAAGAGTTTAATTTTAGTCAGTTTGAAACGCTTGGCCAAATACTAGTAAACCAAGCTGGCTACTATGGCGTTACGCGCAGTGAAGCGCATAAGCGTGCCGATAAGTACTTAGCTCAACTTGGTTTACTTGAGAAAAAAGACAAGCAAGCACGCACACTTTCAGGGGGTATGAAACGTCGTTTAATGATTGCCCGCGCATTAATGCATGAGCCTAAGCTACTAATACTTGATGAACCCACTGCAGGGGTTGATATAGAGCTGCGCCGTTCAATGTGGGACTTTTTACGCCAAATAAATGAACAAGGCGTAACGATTATTTTAACCACGCATTACCTCGAAGAAGCCGAACTACTGTGTAAAAATATTGCCATTATTGATACTGGTCGCATTGTAGAAAACACCACAATAAAAGCATTACTTGCAAAGCTTGATAAAGAAACCTTTGTACTTGATTTAAAACAGCCAGCGCAACCAGTCACCCTTGAAGGCTACTCGTTTAGCATGCCTGACGAGCACACCATAGAAGTTGAAGTGGCTAAATCTCAAGGGTTAAACGCAGTTTTTAGCGCGCTAACCGAGCAAGGTAACACCGTTTTGAGTATGCGTAATAAAGCAAACAGATTAGAAGAGTTATTTGTAGGACTACTAGAGCAAGGGCGGGGCGAATAAATGTTTAAATATGGCGTAGCCTTAAAGAGTTTATGGATTAAAGAGTGTATTCGTTTTTTACGTATTTGGGTGCAAACCTTAGTACCGCCGGCGATTACGATGAGTTTGTACTTTGTTATTTTTGGTAATTTAATAGGTTCGCGCATCGGTGAAATGGGCGGCTTTAGCTACATGGAATTTATTGTTCCGGGGCTAATAATGATGTCGGTTATTACCAACTCATATTCTAATGTTGCTTCTAGTTTTTATTCAACCAAGTTTCAAAAAAGTATTGAAGAGTTACTAGTTGCGCCTGTGCCTAATTACATCATTGTACTGGGCTATATGGGCGGTGGTATGACCCGCGGCATGATGGTGGGCTTTATTGTTACCTGTGTATCGCTGTTGTTTGTGGATATTCAAATACACAATATATTTGTAATTATGGCAACGGTAATTTTAACCTCAGCGGTGTTTGCACTAGGTGGTTTAATTAACGCTATTTACGCCAATAGTTTTGACGATATTAGTATTATCCCAACCTTTATTTTAACGCCACTAACATACTTAGGCGGCGTATTTTATTCAATTACGTTACTGCCAGAGTTTTGGCAAAATGTATCGCAAATAAACCCAATTATTTATATGGTTAATGCGTTTCGTTATGGCTTTTTAGGCGTGTCGGATGTTGATTTAAGTGTCGCGCTTGGCGTTATATTAGTATTTATTACGGTGCTATTTACTTTAGCGCTAACGTTAATTAAAAAAGGTGTGGGGCTTAGACATTAATGAGCGATGCAAATTCACGCAGTATTGTATCTAATCAGGCGGGTATACACGAAAAGCTTGATGAAATTGTTAACAGGCATTTAAACGCAGAGTTTAAAAAGCCTATTGCTGAGCATACTCAAAAAGCGTTTAATGAAGTAAATGAGCAAGTGAAAGCGTTTAATGGCCCGCTTATTTTAGACTCCTGCTGTGGGGTAGGTGAAAGTAGCGCCAATTTAGCTAAGCGCCACCCAGATGCGTTAATTATTGGTATAGATAAATCGTCACACCGCTTAGATAAGCACGATGTTGAGTATAAACAAACAGACAGCGGCCAATATATTTTAGTACAAGCTGACTTAAACGACTTTTGGCGTTTAGCTGTGGCTGCTAATTGGCAGCCTACTCATCATTATTTGCTTTATCCTAACCCTTGGCCTAAGTCTAAGCATATTCAGCGTAGGTGGCATGGTGCGGCTATTTTTCCGTTTATTGTTAAGCTAGGTGGTCGCTTAGAGGTGCGAAGTAACTGGGATATTTATGTAAAAGAATTTGCCAGAGCGCTTGAGCTTGCGGGTAAGCCTTGTGAGGTAACCCAGTATGAGTCAAACGAAGCAATTACTCCGTTTGAACGTAAATACTGGGCTAGCGGCCAACAAAGCCACCGTTTAGTGATTGACCTTTAAACGACTACTTCCTCTTGGCTAGGGGAGTTAACATGTGGCGTTGGGTAAGCAAAGTAATTGCCTTGCATCAGCGTCACATCGACATTTTTAAGCGCATTTTCAATACTTACATTTTCTACCGACTCTGCCATGAGCGTTAAACCAAGTTGCTTTGCAGCATTAACTGTATGCTCAATAAATAATGCTATATTTTCATCGCTTACGGCCTGTTTTACTAATGCGCCATCGAGCTTTATACCGTTTACTTCAAGCTTTAGCACATTCGAAATATTTGAATAACCGCTGCCAAAACCAGTAATAATGACATTTACCCCTTTAGCTTTTACCATAGAAATAAACGTTTTAACCTCTAAAAAGTGAGTAATAGCGTGTGACTCAAAAAGGCCAAGCGTTATGTTTTCTGGGTGAGGGTAACGTTTAAGTTCATTGGAAATGTATTCACTCAAACTTGGATCGAGTATATCCTTGTCACTTATATTTAAGCACCAGCGTATATCTGTTTTTCTAAACCGTTCTATACATTGGCTAAATAGCGTGCGGGTTAATAGTCCACCCATTCTTGAGCGGCTCACTACGTTTAAAAATGAGTCGGGTTTTAAAATTTCACCACTTTTAGTTACCATTCTGGCCAAACATTGGTAATGGACTATTTCATTATTGGTGGTGTTAAACATAGCTTGAAAATAAGGCACTATGCGGTTGTTATCAAACGCTTCTTGCACTTCTTTAGCAAGGCTTACATTATACTGATACTGATTTTTCACATCACTCATTACTTTTGAGTAGCTAATAATCTTACCACGGCCATGCTTAGCCTGAAGTGTTGCAATATGTGCATTTTCAATCAATAACGATTTATTACCGCTGGCAATACCAGCACAGTAAGTTATATAAATAAACGGATTTGTTAATACAGGGCTATTCGCGTTATACGATTCGACTAAATCGTTCAGTTCGCTATTTTTGAAGTTTTTAGGTGCAAGAATTGCAATTTTATTGGTGGCAAGCCGGTACACTTTACAGTTTTGTGGACTGCGACTTTGATAATGACTGAGCAAGCTTTTCATTACGTTGTCGCCAATTTGAGTGCCATAAAAGCTATTAATATCTTCAATTTCGTTCACCCAAATGATGGCAAGTTGCATGTGGTGTGAATGGCTCTTTTTAATAAAGTACTCAAGCGCAATGTGATTGGCAAAGCCAGTACTGGCATCGGTTGCTAGGGTACGCTTTAACAAATATATATAAATGGCTGCAACCAGTACCGCAATAAAAAAGAAAAAGCACGCCGTTATTATGGCTTTAGTGACGCTGTATTGAAGCTTTTTATTTAAATCATCTAAGGTTATGTCGGCACCTGTAATGTAGGTAGTACCATATTTATCTACGAAGGGAATAAAAACAGTTTTAAAATCACCCCATTGGTCGCTAGATTGCTCAAAAACAGGCTCGGTAGAATAAAACGCGCCCTTGTTGATGTCGGTGGCCTCTGGGTATAAATCAAGAAATTGCGTAACACGTGCGTTTTCTTGATCGTCTTTGGTGTAACTGGATGAGGTAAAATAAACTTTGCTATCGCGCATAACCATCGAATACACATAAGCTATATCAAGCGCTTGTGCAAGCTCTGAGAGTTGTTTGCTTTTAGTTTGGTAAACCGAAAAACCAATATCGTAGCCTTGGCTAATTCTATCGTGGTAACTTTGCCCTAAAATATGTTTTACGCTAGTGGCTGCATTTAGAAGACGCTCATCTACTGCGCGCATTATTTCACTACGTGCAGAGCTATAGGTGTAATAAACATAGACTAATAAACTGACCAAAAACAATGTAAAGCCAGCTATAAACCACTTCCCTTTCAATTTCCCTGTGAGCATACTTGTCCCTTATTGTTACACATGTTAAGTATACGCATAAATGTAATTTGCCCAAAACTAAAATGTGACTTTTTAATAAAATCCTATTATTGAAATTTTTTTACAATATTTGTCATCCGTTTTGCCGCTTTTATGGCTTAAAGGGAGACATTTTACTTATATTGCAGTAAAGTTAGCGCAATTTTTAAAAGAAGCACGCTGCTTATAATAGCGCCATAGTTTGGCATTTTTAACTGTTAAACGCGTGTTTTAGCTACACACACACTAGGTATAAAGATGGATCAAAAGCGTTGTGCCGTCGCCTCTAAAGAAAGCCTTAAGCGTATATTTACTGTACCTGAAGCGCCAGACTCAACTTTAAGCAAAATTGAGCTTGAAATTTCGAGTAATTTAGCAGGTTTTTTAAACGAAAATATAGCGGCAATTGAAAAACCATTACATGAAATTGAAAAAGATTTTCAGGCTGCGGTGATCCCAGAAAACCCAACGTTTGTATCTGCTTACGCCCAAGATATTATGGAGCAGCTAGTTGCCCATTCGGTGCACACGGCTGCGCCTAGCTTTATTGGTCATATGACATCGGCGCTTCCGCATTTTTTACTGCCGCTGTCAAAGTTAATGGTGGGGCTTAATCAAAACCTAGTAAAAATAGAAACCTCAAAAGCATTTACCCCGCTAGAGCGCCAAGTACTAGGCATGATGCATCATTTAGCTTACTCGCAAGATGAGTCGTTTTATTCTAAATGGATGCACAGCGCTAAAACATCACTCGGTGCATTTTGTTCCGGTGGTACAGTGGCAAACATTACTGCATTGTGGATTGCGCGTAACCGCCTATTAAAGCCTGATGGAAACTTTAAGGGTATAGGCGCACAGGGCTTAATTGCTGGCATGTTGCATTATGGCTATAAAGGTTTGGCTATATTGGTTTCTGAGCGTGGGCATTACTCGTTAGGTAAATCAATTGATTTACTGGGCATAGGGCGCGAAAACCTAATTGGTATTAAAACCTGCGAAAATAACAAGGTTGATGTGAATGCCATGCGCGAAAAAGCCTTAGAGCTTGAATCGCAAGGCATAAAAGTTATGGCCATTGTTGGGGTTGCAGGGACTACCGAAACCGGCAATATCGACCCTCTTGATGATATGGCCGACTTAGCGCAGCAAATAAATTGCCACTTTCATGTAGACGCGGCGTGGGGAGGGGCAACGCTTTTATCGCAAACGCATCGCCCTTTACTAAAAGGAATTGAGCGCGCAGATTCAATCACCATTGATGCGCACAAACAAATGTATGTGCCAATGGGCGCAGGCTTGGTGTTATTTAAAGACCCAACCGCTACGGATGCAATAGAGCACCATGCCGAGTACATATTACGTAAAGGCTCAAAAGATTTGGGAAGCCATACACTCGAAGGCAGCCGCCCTGGTATGGCTATGTTAGTACATGCTTGCTTACGTGTAATTGGTCGTAAAGGGTACGAAATGCTGATTGATCGTAGTATCAAAAAAGCACATTACTTTGCAGATTTAATTAAAGCCGATGAAGACTTTGAGCTGATTTCTGAGCCTGAGTTGTGTTTACTTACATACCGTTATGTGCCTAAACAAATTAAGCAGGCTATAGCCCAAGCGGATGCCGCAACACGATTAGAAATTTTCGCCTCGCTTAACCGCTTTACTGCCAGTATGCAAAAACGCCAACGTGAATCAGGGCGCTCGTTTGTATCGCGGACTCGTTTAACACCTTCAAAGTATGACAATCAACCGACAGTGGTATTTAGAGTTGTATTGGCTAACCCGCTAACATCGGGGGTTATATTAAAAGAGATTTTAGCTGAGCAAAAAGAGCTTGCAAAAACAGACCCTGTATTTAAAAAGTACTTAAGTAAGTATATGCAGTAACGCATAGGTATTACTAAAGCAAAGGCGCCATTGGGCGCCTTTGCTATTTATGCTGTTAGTTTTTAATACAGTCTTTTTTTATGCGTTAAAGCAGTTTGCTTTAATAATGTCAGTTATAATTTTTTGCGATGGGTTTATTTTCTCCATTGCTAAAAACTCATCGGGTTGGTGGGCTTGATTAATAGAGCCAGGCCCCATGACTATTGTTTCACAGCCAAGTTGCTGGATAAACGGCGCCTCTGTGCAATAGTTAACGGCAACAGCTTTCTCTCCTGCAATTTTTTCTGCCATTTTAACGAGTGCGCTGTCGGTGCTACCGCTAAAAGCAGGAATGGGGTCGTGTAAATCAATCACGCTCACTGCGTTTGGGTATTGTGCGTTTATATCGCTGGTGGCATCAATAAGCAAAGCTTGTAGGTCTTTAATGCTTAACCCCGGAAGTGGGCGCATATCTATGTGCATTTCGCAGCACCCACAAATGCGGTTTGCATTATCACCACCATGAATATTGCCTAAGTTTAAAGTAGGGTAAGGTATTTCAAAATGTTCAACTGAATATTTATTCTTTAACTGCTCTTTTAAGAGCAGCAATTTTGTAATCACTTTATGCATGACTTCGATGGCGTTAAGTCCACGTTCGGGATCGGAGCTATGACCTGAACGACCAACCACTCTTATAGCGGTACTCATATGCCCCTTGTGGGTAAATACAGGAGTCATATCAGTAGGTTCGCCAATTATACAGCGAGCAGGTTTTAAATTAGGGTGCTTACAAATTTGCTGTGCACCCGCCATGGTAGTTTCTTCATCGGCAGTGGCAAGTATTAAAATAGGCTGAGATTGTTGCTTTTCATCAAGTTCACTAATTGCTTGCAGCACAAAAGCAAAAAAGCCCTTCATATCAATGCTGCCTAATCCATACAACTTATTATTCTGCTCTGTTAGTTTAAACGGGTTGTGGTTCCAGCGGCTATCATCAAACGGTACAGTATCGGTGTGCCCTGCAAGCATTAAACCGCCATCACCTTGGCCACGCTTAGCTAATAAATTGTATCGGCCTTTACCGCCTTCTAATTCTATAATTTCGCAAGTAAAACCAAGGCTTTCACACCACTGTGCAAGTAACTCTATTACCCCTTTATTACTCATACAAAGATCATCCTCTATTGCACTAATAGAGGGGGCAGCAATGAGTTGTTGGTACATTGAGATAAATGACGGCAAAGACATAAAAAAATCCAAAATAATTATTCAATTTAATTGCATAACAATATAAAAGTATTTATGATGAATATCAATTCACTTTTTAAGCATAAATATATTAAGTATAGCTATGAAGATAATGCGACGATAATCAACAATTCATTAAGAAAAGTATTAGCTAGCATCTAAGCTAGTGTAAGCGAACACCACCCCTATTTAGTAGTAAATTTATAATCGAGTAACAAATGAATGTAGTGATTATTGGCGCAAGCGGTTACAGCGGCGCAGAATTAGCAAGTTTAGTTGCTAAGCACCCTAATTTAACTTTATCAGGTTGTTATGTGTCTGAGGGAAGTTTAGATAAACATAAGTTATTAAGTGATTTATACCCAGAGCATAACGGATTACTGGACTTGCCATTATTACCTCTAAGTGACTCTGCGTTTGATGATATTAGCGCAAGCGCTGATTTCATCTGTTTATGTACTGATCATAAAGTAAGTGTTGATTTAGCCCCGCAATTTTTAGCCATGGGTAAAAAAGTATTTGATTTATCTGGCGGCTACCGCCTTGCTAGTAATGACGACTACGTCACTTACTATGGCTTTGAGCACCAACACCCTGAGCTATTAAGTGAAGCGGCTTACGGGTTAGCTGAGTGGAATAGTGATGCCATAGCAAGCGCACAACTTGTTGCTGTGGCAGGTTGTTATCCTACAGCCGCACTTAATGCGTTAAAACCACTGCAGCAGGCTGGATTGTTAAGTGATGAAAAAGTAATTATTAATGCGGTTTCTGGTGTAACTGGTGCTGGGCGCAAAGCCAGCGTAGGTACTCACTTTTGCGAAGTATCGCTTGCCCCGTATGGTTTATTTAACCATCGCCATGGACCAGAAATCGAACAGCACCTGGGACACAAGGTGTTATTTACACCGCACTTAGGTAATTTTCCGCGTGGGATTTTAGAAACTATCTATGTACAGCTTAAGCCAAACGTTACCAAGGAAAACGTTTCTGATGCTTATAAAGTACTTGAAAACGAGCCATTGATTCGTTTGCTAGGCGATAAAATACCCTCTATTAAAGGTGTAGCTAAACAGCCGTACGTTGATATTGGTTGGCAGCAACAAGGCTCGCAGTTAATTGTTATGGCAGCCATAGATAATTTATTAAAAGGCGCTGCAGGCCAAGCATTGCAGTGCATTAACTTATCTATGAATTTAGATCATACAACGGGTTTAAAGGGAGCCTTTTAATGAGCACTAAAACGTGGGTAATTAAATTAGGTGGTGCTGTACTTAACTCTGAAAACGCAGCAAAAGCGTTGTTTGATGTATTAAGCACAGATCAAAATAATCAGTTTGTAATAGTGCATGGTGGCGGCTCGTTAGTTGATACCTGGCTACAACAAGCTGGATTTGCTAGTGCAAAACACCAAGGCTTACGTATTAGCCCAAGTGAGCAAATGCCTTACATAGTGGGGGCGTTGGCTGGCTGTGCAAATAAGCAGCTGGTAAGCCAAGCTATTAATGCAGGGCATAAACCTGTTGGTTTAAGCCTTTATGAAGCCGGTGTGATGGCGTCGCAAAAACTAAAAGCACTTGGTCAAGTAGGTAAATGCACAAGTAATGATGATTCAATAGTGAATGATTTACTTAAGCTTGGTCGCTTACCTATTGTGAGCTCAATCGGCTTTGATGAGCAAGGCAATTGGTACAACGTGAATGCCGATGAAGCTGCGGCAGCGATTGCGAGCAACTTAAACGCAGAACTTATTTTTATGACAGATGTAGAAGCGGTACTTGATGCAAACAAGCAGCCGTTACATCAACTTGACACAAAACACATTGATACTTTAATTGATGAAGGAGTAATTTTGGGCGGAATGGAGGTCAAAGTGAAGACCAGCCTACACGCTGCCCAACATTTACGACGAGGTGTGTACATTTCCAGTTGGCAAAAGCCAGAAAACTTAACTGCTTTGCTACAAGGCGAGCATGTCGGAACAAAGATTACACCATAGGGTTACCATGTTAGAGAATTTTTTAACGGGTCTAGAATTAGACCAACAAGGCGCACTTAATTTATTAAAGCTTGCGCGTGATTTAAAAGCAAATCCAGAGAAATACAGCCAAGTACTAGCAGGCAAGTCAGTTGTTACCTTATTTGAAAAGCAAAGCTTACGTACGCGTTTATCGTTTGATATTGGTATTAATCGTTTAGGTGGTCACGCTGTATATTTAGACCAGCAAAATGGCGCTATGGGCGCACGTGAATCGGTAAAAGACTTCGCGCTGAATATTTCTACATGGGCTGATGGTATTGTAGCGCGTGTTAATCAGCACAGCACATTAACAACGCTAGGTGAGTACTCTTCTGTGCCTGTGGTTAATAGCTTGTGTGATTTATATCACCCATGCCAGGCATTGGCTGATTTTTTAACGCTACAAGAAGTACACGGCGATGTGAGTGAGCTAAAAGTGGCTTACTTAGGTGAAGGTAATAACGTTACTCATTCACTTATGTTATTAGCAGCAACACTAGGTACTGATTTTGTTGCTGTTACGCCAAAAGGTAGCTCACCTGATTCGCAAATTCTTAAAAAGGCCGAGCAAATAGCGGCAATGAACGGTGCATCAGTCATGGTAAGTGACCGCGTAGAAGCGGCCGTAGGCGCAAACGTTGTATATGCAGATACCTGGGTGTCTATGGGCGATGATACGCCGCTTGAGCAAGTTAAAGAAAAATACATGCCATATCAGTTAAACCAAGCATTGCTAGAACAAACAGGTGCGACTACGGTATTACATTGCCAACCGGCACACCGTGAGTTTGAAATTACCTCTGAGGTAATGGATGGCCCAGCATCAAAAATTATTCAACAAGCAGAAAATCGCATGCATGCGCAAAATGCTCTGCTAGTTACATTACTAAATCCAAATTTTGTTAAGGAACACCTATGAGTTCAATTAAAAAAGTCGTTTTAGCCTATTCAGGTGGTCTTGATACTTCAGCTATCGTGCCATGGTTAAAAGAAAACTACGGTTGTGAGGTTATTGCCTTTGTTGCCGATGTAGGCCAAGGCGCTGAAGAGCTTGAAGGCGTAGAAGAAAAAGCTATCGCATCAGGTGCATCAGAGTGTTACGTAGTTGACTTAAAAGATGAAATGGTAAGTGACTACATTTACCCAACGCTTAAAACGGGTTCTATTTACGAAGGTACGTATTTATTAGGTACGTCAATGGCGCGTCCTATTATTGCTAAAGCGCAAGTTGAAATTGCACGTAAAGTAGGTGCTGATGCACTTTCGCATGGTTGTACTGGTAAGGGTAACGACCAAGTTCGTTTTGAGTCGTGCTTTGCAGCGCTTGCACCTGATTTAAAAGTTATTGCACCGTGGCGTGAGTGGGACTTATCAAGCCGAGAATCATTATTAGATTACTTAGCTGAGCGTGATATTCCGTGTTCTGCTTCTGCAACAAAAATTTACAGCCGTGATGCTAACGCGTGGCATATTTCGCACGAAGGTGGCGAGCTTGAAGACCCATGGTGTGAGCCAAGCGACCAAGTGTGGACTTGGACTAACTCACCAGAGCAAGCACCCGATAAATCAGAACTAGTAACTCTAAAAGTTGTTGAAGGCGAAGTGGTTGCGGTAAATGGTGAAGAGCTTAAGCCTTACGAGTGTTTAGTTAAATTAAACGACATTGCTGCGCCACATGGTGTTGGCCGTGTAGATATTGTAGAAAACCGTTTAGTGGGCATGAAATCGCGCGGCTGTTACGAAACACCAGGCGGTACCGTGATTATGGCGGCACTGCAAGCCATTGACGAGCTAGTGCTTGATAAATCAAGCCGTAAGTGGAAAGAAGTACTGGGCGGTGAATTTTCGCATTTAGTTTATGACGGTCGTTGGTTTACACCACTAAAAGACTCTATTTTAGCCGGTGCAGAAGCGCTTTCTACACTAGCAACAGGTGAAGTTGTACTTAAGCTTTACAAAGGCCAAGTAACCGCCGTTCAGAAAAAATCACCTAATAGCTTATACAGCGAAGACTTTGCTACATTTGGTGAAGACGACGTATATGACCAGTCACATGCTGAAGGCTTTATTCGTTTATTCTCGCTATCGAGCAGAATTTCAGCAATGGCTAAAAAGTAAATTATTTATAGCCCCTTGTATAAGGGGCATTACAGGGTTTGGAGAGATTTCATGGCATTATGGGGCGGACGTTTTTCTACGGGTCCAGATGAGGCGTTTAAACAATTTAACGACTCACTTCCGTTCGATTATCAGTTAGCAGAGCAAGATATTATTGGCTCTGTGGCATGGGCAGGTGCGCTTGAGCAAGTAAATGTACTTACAAGCGATGAGCACACAAAGTTAGTTGCAGCACTTAATGAACTGCTTGAAGAAGTAAAAGCAGATCCACAGGCTGTGGCAACCTCAGGTGCAGAAGACATTCACTCGCACGTAGAAGCTGCACTAATCGAAAAAGTAGGCGATTTAGCTAAAAAGCTACACACAGGCCGAAGCCGTAATGACCAAGTAGCCACCGACTTTAGATTATGGTGCCGCGATACTGCCGATCATCTACTGGGTGCTATTGCTGCACTAAAAGCTGAGTTTGTGGCGTTAGCTGAGCGCGAGCTGGGCACTATATTGCCAGGCTACACTCACTTACAACGCGCTCAACCTGTGTTATTTAGCCACTGGTGTATGGCTTACGTAGAAATGCTAGAGCGTGATGAAAGCCGCCTACAAGATGCCAAAGCGCGTTTTAATTTTTGCCCTCTAGGCAGTGGTGCACTCGCTGGTACTGCATACCCAATTGATCGCCAATCGTTGGCGCAAGGCCTAGGCTTTACTGGCGCAACTAAAAACAGCCTTGATGGCGTATCTGACCGTGATTTTGTAGTAGAGCTTTTAAGCTGTGCCTCTATTTCGATGATTCACTTATCGCGTATGGCTGAAGATTTAATATTTTATAATTCTGGTGAAGCCGGATTTATAGAGCTTGCTGATAATGTTACCTCTGGCTCATCATTAATGCCGCAAAAAAAGAACCCTGATGCACTAGAGCTTATTCGTGGTAAAACTGGCCGTGTATTTGGCGCATTTAGCGCCATGATGATGACCTTAAAAGCACTCCCTCTTGCGTACAATAAAGATATGCAAGAAGACAAAGAAGGCCTTTTTGACGCTATGCCAACATGGCTTGCCTGTATTCACATGGCGCAAGCGTGTATTAAAGGTGTAAAAGTAAACGGCGATAAAACGCTTGCAGCGGCAAAAGGTGGCCATGCTAATGCGACAGAACTTGCAGACTACTTAGTAGCTAAAGGTGTGCCATTTAGAGAAGGCCACCACATTGTGGGTGTACTTGTGCAGCTTGCTATAAGCGAAGGTAAAACCTTAGAGGAGCTTTCGCTTGAGCAGTACAAATCAGTTAATGACGTGTTTGAAGATGACGTTTACCCAGTACTTGAAATAGATGCCTGTATTAAAGCGCGTCAAGCCCTTGGCGGCACCTCTATTGAACAAGTGACTAAAGCGGTAAAAGACGCCAAAAAAAAACTGCAAATAACGGTTCGTGATGCAAATTTAGATGATGTTGAAGATATTGCTCGGCTGATACAGCACTGGGCAACCGTTGGCGAAAACTTGCCGCGTGCAAAAAGCGACATGGTCCATTCAATTAACGAATTTGCAGTAACAGAAATAGACGGCAAAGTGTCGGGCTGTGCATCACTGTACATTTACGACACGGGGCTTGCTGAAATTCGTTCTTTAGGCATAGATCCACAAAGTGCGGTAACGGGGCAGGGTAGGCAGCTTGTAGAGCACTTATTAGCAAAAGCCAAAAAATTGGCGCTTAATCGCGTGATTGTATTAACCCGCGTGCCAGATTTTTTTGAACAGCAACGTTTTACTTTTTGTAGCAAAGAATCGTTACCAGAAAAAGTAATGAAAGATTGCGAGCTTTGCCTTCGTAAAGAAAACTGCGACGAAGTAGCAATGGAATATATTTTAAAGCCAAGTACACGTGCGGAGATCCCGTGTAAATACGTGGCTTAAATTCCCTGGATATAAAAAACGTACGGTTACCCCTGTACGTTTTTTTATGTGTATTATAAACTGGTCAGATGAGCTTGGCGCTAGTTAATATTAGGTTTTGTTTTAATAAATAGTAGTTGCTAGCATATATTTTATAGATGTCAAAAAATATTGGCACACTGGTTGCTTTGTATAAGTCAGATAGCAAAATAGCTATCACTGCTTAAAACAGGTAATGCAATTACCTACATGATGGTGTGATTATAAGTTGCGCCAAAAAATATTAAAACTTTTACAAGGATCAATCACATGCAAGTTTCAGCTAATAGCCAATTACAAATGCAAGCATACAATAAAACACAACAATTACAGCCTGCAGCGGAACAAATTGCTAGCCCTAAAACCCTACAATCTGATACAGTAAGCTTCTCTCAAGAGGCGATGACGGCAAGCGGAGCGGAGCTTCAGCGCATAGGAGTGATTCACCCAGATCACCCAAAGCCAAAATGATTTTAAGGTTGTAAATGTTTATTACTGAGTTTTTTGGTTTTTTTTCTCTTTCCGCATTTGCTATGTGGGGGTTTCTAATGGCGTTTTTTTTTAATGTGTTTGTTTTTAGCTTAAACATTAAGAGGAATACGACCTTATTGCTCAGTTCATTAATTATGATGGTTTCTTACACCACTTCTGACTATTTTTATACTTGGCTTTCGATACACAACACAACTTATCTTGATTGGGCTTTTTACGACCTCACAACAATTTTTTCGTTGTGGCTCTGTTCCATGTTTATAAAGATAAAAACTCCGTCTTTTCTATATCTAATTGTTGGGTTAACTATTAATTCAATTTTCTTTGTGTTTATGCATCTAGATATGTATCTTCTAAAGAATTACGAGCCTTGGCTTTTTTGGGATATATACACATTTACCGTTAATTTTATTGATTTCGTTATGATTGTTTCTTTAATTGTAGATAGGGACTTTTTAGGTCTTCACAAGCTCAAAAATAAGCTATTTGGTTTGTTTAAATCTTCAAAACCGCAGCCCACAATCTAGCTTAAATGTACTTATCCGGAGCCCTAATGGATTATGTAGCGGCTTTTTCTCAATGGGGCTTTCTAATGGCCTTCCTATTTTGTTTGGTCTCCAGCATAAACAAAGAAAATAAATCTCCTGTGTATTTATCTGCACTTATGCTCTGCTCATATATTTTTGGCAGCTATATAAGATTGTTAGATAACCTATATCTTAATTGGGCTTTCTACGATTTTATGACAATTGTAGCGTTGCTCTCTTTGCAGTACTTCAATTTTTTTAAACGTAACAAAGCTTTCCTGTTCCTCGTTCTGGCTTTAACTGCTAATGGCGTACTTACATTGCTCTTGTATTATGACTTATATGTTCAATATAACTTTGAGGCATGGTGGTATTGGAGTGTTTATTCTATCGGCGTAAATCTAATTGATGTATCAATGATGCTTTCATTAGTGGTTAACCAGCTAAAGAGTAATCGGCTTATTGAAAAGTTATAAGTGTGGCTGAACTTTAATAACGTGATATTAACTGCATTTATGGAGCTATTTATTGAGCTATTTATTGAGTTTAGTTACCTGATTAGACCTATGGTACTGACGAAGGGCAGATAAATTATGCTAATATTACTCATTTTTTGCCTAACTACATAGTGTATCAAGGTGTATCAAGCAACATGGCTATTTTTGATATAATCTCTAACTTCGATTTCGCTTATATATTAAGCGCTATTGTACAGTGGGGGTTTCTCATGGCCTTTTTATACACATTCGTATCCTCTATTAATAACCCCTTTAAAGGCTTTGTTGTACTTTCTAGTATTATGGCGATAGGTTATTTGCCTTGGATATTCACAAACTTTCAAACGGTTACTTATTTAGACTTTGCTCTTTTAGATATCGCTATTTTAGTTGCTGTATATGTAGCTCAGCGTTATTTTATTAAAGAGAAAACGACAGCTTATGCCTACTTAATCATCGGCCTTAGTGTTAACACCTTTTTAGCCCTATGCATGTATCTAGATACCAATATTCTATATAATTACACCTACTGGTGGTTTTGGCGCTTTTATTCATCGGCTGTTATGTTTTCTGATTTGTGTATGATCGCTGTACTAATCATTAATAGAGATTTTTTAGGCTTAATTAAGCTTAAAAGGTGGTTTTTGCAGCTAGCATTTTAAAGGCGATGTATCGATACGTTTATGGCGATAAAAGTTTTTTTAGTTTTAATAAGTAAAATACTAAGTTAGGTGCTCAGTTAACAATGTTGTTTATTATTTTTGAGGTGCTTATTATTAGCGTTTACTTTTAAGATGGATGTCATGTCTTTTCTATTAGATGTGAGAATTGCCCATATAATCGGTGTGGTATTGCAATGGGGATTTCTCATGGCATTTTTATATTCTTTAGTATCATCTATCAATTCACGCTTTAAAGCGTTAGTCATTCTTTCATCAATTATGGCTATTTCGTATTTTCCAGGTGTTTTGTTCAATTACCAAACCATTACTTATCTTGACCTCGCTATTTTAGACGCTATTACCATAGTGGTTTTAACTATTGCTCAATATTTTTATATTAAAGAGAAAACGGTTGCATTTATGTATCTTATGCTTGGGCTGAGTATCAATATGTGCTTTGCTTTAGGTATGTATATAGATTCTTATATTTTGCATAATTACACCTATTGGTGGCTTTGGGGGTTGTATTCATCAGTGGTGGCCATTTCTGATTTGAGCATGATTTTAGTTTTGTTTATTAATAAAGACTTTTTAAAAATCATTTATTTTAAAAACCTCCTTTACTCTTTTTTTGCTAAGAAACCGCAATAGTGAATAATGTTCTAATCCCGCCTGAAGTGTCAGTTTATATCGGTGTGTTAGTGCAGTGGGGGTTTTTAATGGCCTTTTTATATTCACTAACAACTAGTATTAACAATTCAGCAAAACAGGCAGTATGGCTATCTTTAGTTATGGCCATATCTTATTGCTTTAGCTTCTTTATTGATATTTATGATATTACTTACATAGAGTTATTTTGTTATGACGTAGTCACGTTATTTTTTATTTTACTTCTGCGGTATTACTTACCTGAAAAACGCATATCTACTTACTTATTATTTGGCTTGAGCATCAATTCGTTATTATTTTTAGCTATGCACATAGATGTGTTTGTACGTGGTAATTACGAACCGTGGTGGTTTTGGTCTTTTTATACGGTTGTTATTAATATTATGGATATCATCATGGTTAGTATTTTGTTCATTAAAAAGGATTTTTTAATGTTAGTGCATGTTATGGATAAATTGGCAGGCTTTATTGTGAGGGCGAAGCTAGGTGGCTGATATCCTTTGGGAGCTTGTTGATTTAGGATACAACGTAGCTGTTTTGTTTACGTGGTTTTTTCTTATTGCCTTTTTGTACAACTTATCGGCGAGTATTAATAAGCCAGATAAAAGCAGGGCACAGCTTTCATTTATTATGATGGCATCCTACACAGCTAGTTTGCTTATGGACCCACTTATTGCAACGCCACACTTAAATTATTTTTATTATGACGCTGTAACTCTCCTTATTTTACTTTTGTGGCGTAATTTCACCAATCAAACCATACCTACGTCCTTTTATTATTTAATTGTAGGGCTAAGCTGTAATGCTTGCTTATTTTTAGGTATGCATTACGACATTGTTATACAGGGTACACTTTACTATTGGTGGTTTTGGGCGGTATATATTTTTGGCATGTATTTTAGCGATTTTACAATGGCACTTGTGTTAATTATAAATAAAGACATTTTGGGCTTAGTAAAGCTTAAACGCGCTTTATTTAACCGCAATGAATTACACGCTATGGCTAAAAAGTAGTTAGGTATATTAGCGCACCAACGTGCGCTCATTGTGTTTATTTAGCTTACCACGCCACCTAATCTTTGTTTTAAAGCATCCACTACAAGTGGGCTTACAAACTCGCTTACATCGCCATTATGGCGAGCCACTTCTTTGACTAAGGTAGATGATATAAACGAATTACGCTCAGAAGGTGTTAAAAATACACTTTCTAAATCGGGGTTCAGGCGGCGGTTCATGTTCGCAAGCTGAAATTCGTAATCAAAGTCAGACACTGCTCTAATACCGCGAATAAGTACATCGGCTTTATGCTCAAAAGCTAAATCGGCAAGTAAACCTGAAAAACCAATCACTTTTACATTACTCAAATGCCCTAAAATGCTGTTGGCTAAGCTAACTCGCTCTTCTAGGCTAAAACACGGCTTTTTAGTGGGGTTATGTGCAATAGCAACAATAACCGTGCTAAACATTTTAGCTGCACGCTGAATGAGGTCGGTATGACCATTAGTTAAGGGGTCGAATGTACCCGGGTAGATTGCCGTAACGTTCATAGATTTCACTAACTATTATTTTTTAGGTAGTCTATCAGTGTTTGTGGCACAAATCAGCTTAGCGTGTTTTTAAAATAGTAAATTATGATGGTATTTAAACCAACCTGATTTGTTTATACTGCAGGACTGTTATTTAGTGTAAAGTAGTTTATAAGTTAATTTGAGTCGTCGCATATGAATACTAAGGATAAAATAATACACACCAGTATTTCGTTATTTAACGAACACGGTGAGCGTGCAATATCAACCAATCACATTGCATCACATTTAGGGATGAGCCCGGGTAACCTTTACTATCATTTTAAAAATAAAGAAGACATTATTCGGCATATTTTTGCGCTTTATAGTGAACACTTACATACTCATTTTAAACCTATTGAAGTAAACGATGATGCGTTTGATCATTTAACTGCTTATTTAGATTCTTTATTTGAGCTAATGTGGCGCTATCACTTTTTTTACGACAACTTAGGCGACATCCTCTCAAGAGATGAAAGTTTAAAAAAGGCCTATATAGATTTTCAGGCAACGCTATTAGAGCAGGTTCGCCAAGTTATTTTAGGCCTGCGTGATAACGAAATGATTGCAATACAAGAGCAAGATGCGCTTGAACTTGCCCATACGCTTAAACTAACCGTTAGTTTTTGGACTCCATATATTAAAGCGCGTAGGCTCAGTGGTAATTTAGCCGAGCAAGATATTTATCATGGCATTTTAAAAGTATTAGCATTATTTAGGGCTTACAGCACCGAAAAAAGCATGCTTAAAATGAATCAGTTACGTGAAAAATACACCCAACTTGCAGAGCAAGCTCCAGCGCTTGCCTAACTGGTGTTAGTTGGTTAGTTCCTAGACGCAAAAAATTTTGCTATAATCGCGCGCCCAATGCCTGGGAGCGCGAATTCCCGCAGTCTAAGAGTGAACTATGCTTAAATTTATCGTCAAACTACATCCTGAAATTGCCATTAAAAGCCGTTCGGTACGTAAACGCTTTACTAAAGTGTTAGAAAATAACATTAAAATTATGTTGCGCCGTGTTGACGAAAAAGTACAAGTAAGAAACAACTGGGATAATATTTCTGTTGTAACTAAGCTTGATGATGCACAAACACGCCTAAACTTTATAGACAGCCTGCAGCGTATTCCTGGCATTGTGCAATTTATTGAAGTGACCGAAACTGACTTCACTACGCTTGACGATATCTATAAAAAAACCATAGACCTAGTAGGGCACACCATTGTTGGTAAAACGTTTTGTGTACGCGTTAAGCGTATTGGTGAACACGACTTTACTTCTACCGATTTAGAGCGCTACGTTGGCGGTGGTTTAAACCAGCACGTTGAAGGCGCGCGCGTTAAACTAAGCCGCCCAGAAGTCACTATTCGCTTAGAAGTAAAAGACGATAAAGCGTACATAGTGACGAAGACTCACCTTGGAATGGCGGGCTTTCCTCTACCTACGCAAGAAGACGTGCTTTCGCTAATGTCGGGTGGTTTTGACTCGGGGGTAGCAAGTTATCAGATGATCCGTAAAGGTGCTCGCACGCACTTTTTATTCTTTAACTTAGGAGGAGCTGCGCACGAGATAGGTGTTAAGCAAGCTAGCTACTATTTATGGAAAAAGTTTAGCTCTACCCATAAAGTTAAATTTATCACGGTTGATTTTGAACCCGTTGTTGCGGAGATTTTAGAAAACGTTGAAAACAGCCAAATGGGTGTTGTACTAAAACGTATGATGATGCGTGCTGGTAGCCAAGTTGCTGAAAAATTAAATATTCAAGCACTTGTAACCGGTGAAAGTATTGGTCAGGTTTCTAGCCAAACTTTAGCTAATTTAAGTGTGATTGACCGCGTAACAGAAACCCTTATTTTGCGCCCGCTTATTCAGCACGATAAGCAAGAAATTATTAATATTGCCCGTAAAATCGGCACCGCAGAAATGGCCGAAACCATGCCTGAATACTGCGGCGTAATATCTAAAAAGCCAACGGTGAAAGCTAAAATTGACGTTATTAAAGCCGAAGAAGAAAAGTTTGACTTTGATGTGCTTAATACTGTTGTTGAAAACGCGCGTATTATGGATGTGCGCGACATTGACGTAGAGGCTAAGCAAGAACTTAAAGAAGCTGAGTCGGTTGTAGATTTACCAGCGGGTGCAGTGGTTGTTGATATTCGCTCACCAGAGGAAGAAGATGCAGCGCCACTTGAGATTGACGGCATAGATGTAGTGCACTTACCGTTTTTCCGCTTAGCGACTAAGTTTGGTGACTTACCAAAAGATAAAGACTATTACCTGTATTGTGAAAGAGGGGTTATGAGCCAGTTACAGGCACTTATTCTTCACGAAGCAGGCTTTACGGGTGTAAAAGTTTACCGCCCGTAATAAATATTTATGATAAAGCGTGGTTTATACCACGCTTTTTTTTGCCTGAATTTTAGCAAGTAGGGCATCGTTTAGCGGAGTGCTGATATTTAATCGCTTACCTTGTTGGCTAATGTAGCCACAAATGGCGTCTATTTCGGTTTGCCGGTTATGTGCTACGTCTTGATGCATTGAAGAATAGTTTTCGGCGGTTAGCATCATTACGCTGTAAGCGTTGTTAAGCGCATCGGCCAGTTTAATATCAAGCTTTAAAGCATGGGCTACTTGGCATGCTTCAGTTAATAAGTTAAAAATAATGCTATTAAAATAAGGGGCACGTAACTGACCATTTTTAATACCATACAGTGCGCTTAATGGGTTAATAGCAATGTTTACTAATAGTTTTTCAAACCGTAACTGCTCAATATTAGTACAGTAGCTTAGCAGCGGTACGTTTTGCAATTGCTCGCACATTGCTTGGCGGTAACTGTGCGCGCATGGGTTACAGGCACCTAATATGCTTTTTCCTTCACCGGTGTGCTGTACTATAAAGTCGTTTGTTTTAAAACCAGCCATACTGGTGGTTAAAAAATACAACGCGTGTTGCTTATCAAGTTGCTCATTGAGCGTCTCAACATTCCCCATACCGTTGTGCGACAAAATTAATACACTATTTGACGATAAAAAGGGTTTTACTTTCGTAAACGCCGATTGCACCTGAAAAGCTTTTACAGCAAAAATAACAATATCAAACACGGGCTGTTCACTCATCTGTGTGAGTGTAATAAACCGTGCATTAATTTTTTGCGAAGGCTGTTTTGCTTTGCAATAAAAACGCGTATTTGTAGTAGCTTTACGTGTTAAAACATGGACGTTATGAGATTTAGATAAAAAATGGCTGAGCAACAAACCAATAGCGCCGTCGCCAATAATAAGAATATTAGCCATAAGGGTTCTTTTTTCGAGGAGTAAAAATGCTTCTTAGTAAAAAGTACGTGGCCGCACCGGCAAAGTCAGCAACAAAATCACCTAACGAGGCTTGTCTGTAAGGAAGCGCATCTTGCATTATTTCTATTGCTGCACCGTAGCCCGCAAGCAGGAGTATTTGCGTGTACAGCGGTAATTTGAAGGCTTTATCCATAATGATGGCGAGTATAAAAAATATCCCAAAGTGGGCAACTTTATCAACATGTGGAAATAAGTTCGTAACGCCGCCTTTTATTTCTTTGGCAAATAAGAGGGTAAACACCACAATACTAATCAAAAAAACTGCTTGGTAAACACGCCTTGTCACGATAAATCCTAAAACCGCTTAAAAAAGAGGCTGCAGTATATCAAACTAAATTAGTATCGCACCTGAACAACTGGCAGAAAAATGTAAAGATTTATAATTTTAGCGTTATAATCTGCGCATAAATTTAGATTTAATAGTTAGGAGAACCCAATGCCTTCATTTGATATCGTATCAGAAGTAGAAATGAACGAAGCTAAAAATGCAGTAGATAATGCCAACCGTGAGCTTGAAACGCGCTTTGACTTTAGAGGTGTGGATGCATCAATTGAGTTAAATGATAAAACAATTAAGTTAAAAGCAGAGGCTGATCAACAGGTAATGCAATTGTTTGATATTTTAGCCGCTAAAATTTCTAAACGAGGTATGGACGTGGCAAGCTTAGATTTGCAAGATATTACTCGTGCTGGCAAAAATGTGTTTCGTAATGTTGTACTTAAACAAGGCATCGAAAAAGACATGGCTAAAAAAGTAGTTAAAGCCATTAAAGACTCAAAAGTAAAAGTACAAGCTGCTATTCAAGGTGAAGAAGTACGTGTAACGGGTAAAAAGCGTGACGATTTACAAGCCGCTATGCAAGTCGTTCGTACTGCAGATTTAGGTCAGCCTTTCCAGTTTAAAAACTTTCGCGATTGATTAGCTAAGTCCTGCCATTAGTATTTTAAAGTGAAAATTTAAATGTGTGGTTATTAAATGTAATAGCCACACATTTTACCCCGTCCTAATTACAGCCTTTATTTACTCGCAACCCTAAACCCCTTTTACCTGCGTAAAATCACACTACTGTGCTTCCATACTCTTTGAACATTATTTAAATGCATTATTAAACCTGCTTAGTACGCAGTTGCGTATATTAGGCTATTCTTAATATCAATATTACTTAATAGTGACTGTTAAAGGCTTTAAATGCTTAAGTTTTTTATTTTTATAATTATTATTGTGTGCAGTAAGTTTAGTTATGCTAAGCCAATAAATGTAGATGTGTTGGTAGAGGACGGTTACTTTCCAATTATTATTAATGCTGAAAAAGAGCAAGGGGTAGCTCCAGAGTTTATTAAAATACTCAATGATTCTCAAAATGACTATAAATTTACGCTTAACTCTTTGCCTGTAAAAAGGCTCAAAAAGTGGGTGGAGTGGGGTGAGTTTGATGTGTTGTTTTTAATGGCTAAGCAATGGGTGCCCGAGGGATCAAGAAGCGCCTTACAGGAAACGAGTTTTTATGTTATTGCTAAAAATGAGCTATATACGTTAGCACAGAACGCCCAAAAGCAAAGCTATTTCGATGACTTACATGCTTTAACAAAAGCGGGGGTATTGGGGTATTCCTATCGTTTTGCTGATTTTAAAACTGATGCACAATATTTAAGTGAAGAACACCAAGTTAGTTTAACAATTGATGAGTTTAACGTTGTAAAAATGCTGCTATTAAAGCGAGCAGATGTAGGGGTTATAAACAATATTGCTTATCAATATTTTAAAAAGAATAACATTTTTAATATGGACCTACTTTATAGGAGCAATACACCAGATGCTATATACGATACTCACTTTTTAGTTAACCCTTCGCGCAGTAAAATTTCGGTAAAACAAATGGATAAGCTTTTAAATGCGCCCGAAATAAAACCAAAAATCACCGCGCTTTTAAGCTCATATGGCATAACCTCTAGCTTTACACAAAACAATTAATTTATTTTTTAGCTATATAGACGTCCGTTGACATTTGTAAACAAACTGCTCACAATAACCGCCTATTTTCAAGGTGCTTGCTGGTTGCTAAATACAGGGTTTAAAGTATTAAAACTAACAGCAAGATAATCGGGAAGTTGGTGAGCCTTTATGACAAAAGCAATCCCAACACTGCCCCCGCAACGGTAAAGTATTAACGCATTTATGTGTTTACTGAGTCCGGAGACCGGCCTTGAAGTAATCTTACTTACTTAAATCTTTGCGGTGGGCAAAGATAAGGAACATCATGCTAAATAAAACAACTCTTGGCGTTGCTATCTCGGCTGCGTTGTCTTTTTCTGCCTTTGCTTCAGAAAATCCAATTGAAAAAATCACTGTAACCGCTAATAAATTTGAACAATCAATAAATAATGTTTTAGCAAGCGTTAATGTTATCAGTCGAGAACAAATAGACAAAAGTAATGTACGCGATTTACCAACCTTACTAAGCACACAAGTGGGTTTTCAAATTAATCCTAATGGGGGCTTTGGCCAAACGTCGGGCGTATCTTTACGTGGTACAGGTTCTGGCGATACGTTAATTTTAATTGATGGCGTTCGCACGGGCTCAGCCACACTTGGCCAAAAAGCACTAAGTAATGTGCCGCTAAATAGTATTGAGCGAATCGAGATCATAAAAGGATCGCGTGCCGCTGTTTATGGCTCAGACGCCTTAGCTGGTGTTATTAATATAATAACGCGCGAAGCGAGTAATATCTCGCTTGATGCCACATTTGGCTCTAATGCCTATCAAAACTACCAGCTTGCGGGCTCTGTTAAATCGGCTGATGTGACTAGCGCTTTTAACGCCGGTTTTGAAAAAACAGATGGCTTTGACGCGCTGCAAGGTGTTGCCCCAGATGACGATGGTTACGAAAATAAGAATCTAGGTTTTAAAGTCAATTATGTTGATGCTCACTATGGTAATTTTAAGCTACTAGGTCAGTACAGCGAAGGTTACGCAGATTATGATAGCAGCTTTAGCCCTGCTACGAGCACAGTTGAAAGAGGGGACTTTAAAAACTATCAGTTGTCGGCGCAGTGGAGCAAAAACTACACTAACCAATCTCATGCTCTTGAGGTTGCTTTTGCAACGGATGATTCTAACAGCACGTATGTAGATTTTTCTACAGGTGGGCCAACAACCAGTACGTTTATTACTAAACGTTCGCAAGTAGATTACAACGGCCAATACCGTTTAACTAATACGCTTAATATTAGCGGCGGCGTTAATTGGTATAAGGATGATGTATCACACAGTTCTCAAGCTTTTGATGAAGATAGCCGCGATGTATTAGCTGTGTTTGTTGGGGCTTACTACGACACCGATACTGTGCTTGCCAATTTAACTCTTCGCCAAGACGACGATGAACAGTTTGGCGATGAAACAACCTATACTGCGGCGGCCGGTTATCATTTATCTGAAAATTCAACATTTAGAATTAGTCAAAGCACGGGTTTTAAAGCACCTACGTTTAACGATTTATACTACCCAAACTTTGGTAATCCGGACCTGCAACCTGAAAAATCAACAAACCGCGAACTTGGTGTTAATGTTAATTTTGATAGTGCACAAGTCGATTTTGCAATTTTTAGAAACGATATCGAAGATAAAATTGATTACGATGCAAACTTTGCATTAGCTAATATAAACGAAGCTCGCTATGAAGGGGTTGAGTTTAGCCTTGCTCAGCAAGTTTTTGGGTTTGATAGCCACTTTAATTTTGCGTACTTAAGTGCTGAAAATAAAGAAACCGGCGATGAGCTACGCAACGTTGCCAAGCGCACTGTTAATTGGGAAATCGCAAAGCAGTTTGGAGATTTTGATGCTCGCATTGATGTGCAATACCGCAGTGATCGCGAGGGAGCTGTAACGCGCCTAGGATCGTATACACTTTGGAACCTAGCGGGTAATTATCAAGTAAACGATAGTATTGAGTTGTCGCTTCGTGTAGAGAACCTATTTGACAGAGATTACAATGTGGTTGACTCAAGAGCTGACTTTACAAGCGGTGAAGTCTACTACTATAACACCCCAGAACGTCGCTTTTTTGCAGGTGCAAGCTATCAGTTTTAATGGCGTTATTTAATATACAAAAGCCCGATTTATATCGGGCTTTTTAATGTGAGTTTAGAACCAATTTAACAACGCAAATTAGCTAGTCAGCTAAAAACGCTTTAAATACAGTTTCAAACTTGTGTAATTTAGGTGCTATTAAAATACTACAGTAACCTTGCTGTGGGTTTTCGTTGTAGTAATCTTGATGATAATGCTCTGCAGGGTAATACGTTGTAGCAGGGCTAACCTCTGTCACTATTGGCTCGCTAATATGGTTTTGTAACTGGGCTATCATCTTATTGGTTTGATTTAATTGCGCATCGTTGTGGTAATAAACAACACTTCTATACTGTGTGCCAATATCGTTACCTTGTCGATTTAGTTGCGTGGCATCGTGTAACGTAAAAAACATGCTAAGCAGTGTTTCAAAGCTCACTACATCGCTGTCAAACTCCAGTTGAACAACCTCAGCATGACCTGTTGTACCTGAACAAACCGATTTATATGTGGGGTTGTCGGTATTGCCGCCAGTGTAACCTGAGCTGACATTTATTACACCCTTTACACGCCTGAATGCGGCGTCTATACACCAAAAACAGCCTCCACCAAATGTTGCTAGTTGTGTTGATGTGCTCATAAGTTGTCCTAATTATGTATGTTGCAGTATTACAGCGAGCATAAATTGATTGCGCCGCAACAGCAAGTTACGGCGCAGTCTAAGCTCAGTTAAGTTTCTTCGCTGTCTTTTAGCGGGTGAGAGTCGGCTTGCTTATTTAATTTTTGCTGCAAAAACTCGGGCGATTGTGTGTTGCGAGCTAGGGCATAATACGCTGTAGGGACAACATACAGTGTTAGTAATGTTGATACTATAACGCCTGTAAATACCACCACACCAATTACCATGCGACTTTCTGCGCCTGGGCCCGATGCTAATACTAAAGGCACCGCGCTCATTACTGTGGTCAGAGAGGTCATTATTATTGGGCGCAGGCGTTGAGTGGCCGCTTGCAAAATAGCCTCGCTAAATTCAACGCCCTTATCGCGCAGTTGGTTGGTAAATTCGACTATTAAAATACCATTTTTAGCGCTTAATCCTATCAGCATTACAATACCAATTTGACTGTAAATATTGAGTGTAAGACCTGTAGCCCATAGGCCAAACATAGCGCCCATTAAGCCAAGGGGGACCGTAAGCATAATTACAAACGGGTGGATAAAGCTTTCAAATTGCGCCGCTAAAACTAAAAAGGTCACAGTCAGTGCAAGCACAAACACATAGGTCATAGCTGATGCGCCTTCGTAAAATAACTGCGATTCACCTTTGTAATCTACTGCGCCATCGATATCGTTTTCCTCAGCAGCTACTTTGTTTAAAAAGTTAAGTGCTTGTTCAAGCGTATAGCCCTCTGCAAGGTTAGCGCTAAGTGTAATAGCACGCATACGGTTATAACGATTTAAGCGTGATGCTGTTGCTTCTTCTTTTAAGCTTATTAGGCTATCTAGCGGAACAAGCTCACCGCTGCGCGACTTAAGGTAAATATTTGAAATATCTGTAGGGTTTGTAAAGTCTTGCTTCGTGCCTTTTAAAATTACATCGTATTCTTCACCGCGGTCAATAAAGGTGGTTACGCGGCGCTGACCTAACATGGTTTCAAGGGTTGTGCCTACATCTGATACCGATACACCTAAATCAGCGGCTTTGTTTTTATCTATGCTGACCAAAAACTGTGGAAAGGTTTCTTTGTAGTCATGATCGATTCTTACCAAGCCAGGGTTCTTTTCTGCGCGCTCTATAATGCGGTCGCGCCAATCAGCAAGCTGCTCGTAATCGTTACCTTGCAGTACAAACTCAATAGGACGAGAAGAGCCACCACCGCCAATACCACGGCGCATAATAGCAAAGGCACGCACGTCTGTTACCTCGGTCATTTTAGCGCTTATTTCATCCATTACTTCCCAGGTAGAGCGCTTGCGTTTATCCCAATCGGCCATACCTACAATGGCTACACCGCCACTGCCGCCCCAACCAGGAACACGCACTAGCACACGGCTCAATTCCCCAGCCTCAGAGTAAGGAAGCAGGCGCTCTTCTATTTTTGCCATATTAGCAGCATTATTTTCATAACTTGCGCCTTCAGGGCCACTCATCATAATAAAAAAGGTGCCACGGTCTTCTTTTGGCGTTAGTTCTGAGGGGACTTGTAAAAACAATGAATAGCTCACAAAACCAGCTAGCACAAGGCTTACCATAAGCCCCCATTTTTTGGTCATGTTTGAGGTGAGCGATTGGCGGTAACTGTTTTCAATTTTGCTAAAAACGCGGTCCATCCATTGGCTAAATTTACTTTCTTTTTCTGACGCTTTTAAAACTTTAGAGCATAGCGCAGGCGAAAGCGTAAGGGCCGTAATACTAGAGAAAAACACCGCGGCGCTTACAGCCATTGCAAACTCTGTAAACAAGGCGCCAATTCGCCCATCCATAAATACTAAAGGTACAAACACCGAAATAAGCACAAGCGTTGTCGCAATAATTGCAAAACCTACTTCACGGGCACCTCTAAAGGCGGCTAATAGGGGAGGCTCGCCAAGCTCAATCCGACGGTGAATATTTTCAAGCATTACAATGGCGTCATCTACAACTAGGCCTATCGCTAGCACTAATGCAAGCAGGGTTAATAAGTTGATTGAGTACCCCATTGCAAGCAAAAACATAAAGCTGCCAACAAGGGCAACGGGCACTGTAACGGCAGGGATAAGTGTAGCGCGAATATTGCCTAAAAAGATAAAAATGATTAACACCACTAATCCCATAGAAATGGCAAGCGTACTGTAAACCTCGCTAATTGACTCTTTAATAAAAACAGACGAGTCGTAGCTATCTTGAATAGTGGTGCCCTCTGGCAGGTTACGTTTTATTTTTTTAAGCTCACTGCGCGCGTTATCTACCACCGTTAACGTGTTTGCTTTAGCTTGCTTTACGATGCCAAGACCAATCATGTTACGGCCGTTACCACGGAACAGGCTTTCATCGTCGGCGGCTTCTAACTGTACGTCAGCCACTTCACCTAAGCGTACAAGATAGCCATCTTCACCGCGTTTAATAACTAAGTTTTGAAAATCACGTTGATCTTTATAGCTACGCGCTGTACGTACGGTAAAGTCGCGGTCGATAGATTCAATTTCACCTGCTGGTAGTTCTACGTTTTCACTGCGCAGGGTATTTTCGATATCGCTTGAAGTGATACCACGTGCAGCCATGGCTTGGCGGTTTAACCAAATTTTCATGGCGTATTGACGCTCACCGCCAATACGGACATTTGATACACCATCTACAACGGCTAATCGGTCGACAATAAAGCGTTGTGCATAATCGCTCAATTGCAACGAGTTCATAGTTTCACTGTTGAGTACAAACCAAGCAATCGGGCTTTCGTCGCTGTTTGACTTAGAGACCTCTGGCGGGCGTACTTGCTCTGGTAGGTTATCTAGTGCACGCGCAACTCGCTCTCGTACATCGTTTGAGGCTGCATCAATATCACGGCTAATATCAAATTCGATAACAATATTAGAGCGCCCGTTTCTACTTGAAGAATTAATACTTTTAATACCTTCAATGCCCGATATCCGGTTTTCTAATATTTGCGTTATTTTTGTCTCGACTATTTCTGCCGACGCACCGGTATAGTCAGTACTAATACTGACAATAGGGGTTTCAATATCAGGGTATTCTCTAAGTGGTAGCATCGAAAAGGCTACCAACCCAAATGTAAGCAGTAGTAAGTTAATTACTATGGCAAAAACAGGGCGTTTGACACTCGTATCTGTAATTTTCACCGATTAACCCTCAACACTTACTTTGCTACCAGGGCGAATTTTTATAATGCCTTCGGTAATTACTTGCACACCATCGCTAAGGCCTTCATCAATTGCTACCCACCCGTTATTTCTGCCAGCAACATGCACTTCTACCTTATTGGCAATGCCTTCTTTTACTTGGTACACATAGTGTTTATCTTGCAGTGGGATCACGGCTTTCTCTGGCACCATAAGCGCCTGATTACTACTGAGTTCAAGGGCGGTATTTAAAAGCATGCCAGGTCGCAGTAATCCTGATTTATTAGCAAAGCTTGCGGTTACTTCAACACTGCGGGTAACCGAATCAATACGGGAACTTATATGAGTAACTTTGCCGGTAAAGGTGTTACCTGGGTAGGCGTCATTTTGGGTATGTACTTTCATGCCAAGGCTAAGTTGAGATAAATATTTTTCAGGAACTTTAAAGTCAACTTTTATAATACTAATATCATCAAGCGTAGTAATAATTGTATCGCTACTTACATAAGCACCAACCGATATTTCTCGTTTGCCTAATAAGCCAGAAAACGGCGCAGTAATTAGCATTTCATCAAGTTTGGTTTTAGCGCTTTCTAGTTGGGCTTGCGTGGCATCTACGCGAGAAAGCTGCTCTTCTAATAATGATTTAGCGGTAGATTGTGTGCGAGAAAGCTCGGTAAGGCGGCTTAACTGACGTTTTTCTTCTTTTAAGTTAATGCTTAGCTCTTTTACAGCGTATTGTTCTTGCTGATTTTGCAGCTGCACAAGGCGTTGGCCTTTACTAACTAAGTCACCATCTTCAAAATAAATGTGGGTGACATAATCGCTTTGTGCGCTTTTAATATAAATAGCTTGATTTGCACGTGCACTGCCTATGGCTTCAATCATAACGGTGTTTTCTTGAGACGATACCGTATGAGCGCTAACTCTTGTTGCCTTATTACTTGAATTAGATTGTTCACCATGGCTAGATGGTAAATATAGGTACACACTTAAAATAACAAGAAGCGAAATTAGAAATGGAAAAAGGGCTTTACCTGACTGTTTTGAGTACATCGTTTTCATACCTGAAAATAAATTGTAAGTATTGTACGAAATAAGACCGTGGAAAGGCGGTTATGTGTCTCATAAATTTGTGCGTTAGGCGTAAAAATTTATGAGACTAATTACTTGTTCCCATTTAACGCTAAAATTATGATAAAACAATGAAGCCACAAGCACAGTGTAAAACCTGTTTAACAATCAGAAAAATAATACTCTGGGGTATTGTTATGTTTTTATTCTATATGGCTTTTTACCAATATGGCTAAGCAAAATTCAATAAAAAAATACAGAGCGCAAGGCTCACGTAATGGCATTGAAGTACTTTTTGTCGGCAGCATAGGTTTAGTATTTATTATGCTGTTTAATTTATTGCGCCCGGGTGAAATTAGCTTAATAGAAATATTTTTAGTCAGTATGTGCATAGCGGCTATTTTTATTGGTTTTTTAAAAACACAGGAGCCGTATTATAGTTTACTACTTAGTGAGTCCTTACTTGTGTATCAGCATAAGTATGGTCAGTGGCAGTTAAATGTTAGTAACCTGCACCACAGCGGTATTCCTAAGGTGGCTGACGGCCTTGAATACCTTGAATTAAACGCAGTGGGTTTAAAACTCATGATATGGACGAATTTTTAAGCGCTATACATCCCCGTATCGCCGGAAAACTACTGATAGAGCAACGTAATTTATTTATGCAAGCTGTTCAAAAACATTGCAAAAATGGCAATTGCCCATCAGAATGGTTAATAGAAGAGACACAATACACTTCACATAAAGGATTTAGCTATACTGGACTCATAGCTATGTTTGCTAACAGAGCGAAGCACCTTGAGTTGTTAACGGGGTATAATTTACTTTTACCCGCAAGTGTATTAGAGACAGACACTTGGTCGTTTAGTGCCGACTTAAATAAATGGAAACGCGCACCTGAACGGTTTATAGCATCGCAAGTTGGACACTAAATGCGATAGTAGGAAAAATAATGAGCCAAGAAAGATCTTTTATTAAAAGTGGTCGCAATACCATCATCCATAAAGATAAAAAGCTTGATCTAGTCATTGTAAATGCAGAGCAGCACCCACGTATAAAGGTAACTCAAAATGGTTTAGAGCCGTTTAAAGAGGACCTACCTAAAAACCGGCGAGATGCCAAAGAGCGTTACCTTGAAATTGTTAATATAAGTAGCGCAGATATTTTTGGCGAAGAAAAACAGCTATTGTTTATTCAGGCGCTTGATGGACGTGAATACAAAGTAGATTACTCTAAAATAGGCACTAAGCTGTTTGTGCGTATTCATCAAGATACGTATATGTAATACCAATGTGCAATAATATTTAACCATTTTGCGGGGCTAAATGTGCCGCTTCCTGCGTTTAAAAAATTTCATTTCGGCTGCATGGACGCAGAAGCTCGCGCAATACAGGAACAATTGGCGAGAGCAACTAAATAGCGCATTTATTGCCTAGGGTGTGTTGACCTTTGATAGTTGAATTTGCAGCAGTATGTTTGGCTTTTAGGCAAGGCAGAGCCTATGAAGTGTGGTTACTCCCCATAAATAGGCGATAACGCAGCATAAATGCCAAACATGCACAGCCCTTCGGGTTCTGCCTAGGGGCGATAAACTCTTTGTTGCTCGGTTTTTACTTAGCCCACTAGGTTACAAACCTCGCGCCGCGATTTAATCGCCCCTAGGTTGAACAAATTTCAATCCGCAAAGAACAATACGCCCAAGTTATTAACACATTTTCCAGCCTCAAAGTAGATCACCTAATTAAGCGAATTGGTATAACTCCTAATGGCATCTTTATTGCTAGTAATTACACTATAGTAATTATTTGACATTATAGGTGCGTTTTATGAAAGCGTTTGCTTTTACTCCCCTTATATCTTGTTTTTTATTGGCTGCCTGTGGCGGTGGAGGCGGCGGTAGTGATGACTCTACTGTTGAAACCACAGTCAATGCAGGAAACGATCTTCAAGTTGTAGAAAAAACAGAGTTTACCATTACCGCGCAAGGCTCACCGGCAGACGGTACCTTTACTTGGCAGCGCGTTAGCGGCCCATCAGTGGACGGCTTTCCGCTTGAAGGTGCAGAGCAAACTATTACAGCTCCCGATGTTAAAGCCGATAGTGAACTTGTACTATCTGTAAGCTACCAGACAGATAACGGCAGCTTAGTGAGTGACAATGTGAGTATATTTATTACTTCAAGCAACCAGTTACCACTTGCTGTTGTGAGTCAAATAGCTCCTGAAACACTGCCTTCGACCTATAATGATACCGTAACTTTAAGCGCTGAAGAGTCGAGCGATCCAGATGAAAACGGTCAAATTAATAGTTATCAGTGGGAATTAATTTCAGGCCCCGATTTAGATGTAACCGACTTTGATAATTCAACGGTAAGTTTTAGCCACCCGCTGCTTGAGTCAAATACTAATTTAGTGTGGCAGTTAAGCGTTACCGATGACGAAGGCGGCGAGGCAAGTACTGAATACAGTATGACACTCAATAAAACAGATGAGCTGGTTGTGGCTAATGCCGGGGATGACCAAAACGTTGAAGAATTTGAGGAAGTAACCTTAGATGCAAGTGAAAGTGACACCCTAACAGATACGTTTTCATGTAGCTGGCAACAATTAACAGGCAATGCCGAAACACTGGCAAATACTAGCCAATGTACCACGACATTTTTTGCCTCCGACGTTGATTTAGATACCACATTGAGCTTTGAAGTCACTGTTACTGATTCTAAAGGGCGCACCGACACCGATACCGTATTTATTGATGTATCTCCAAAAGCATTAGGGTTAATTAACGACAGTGGTCTAGGCGAGTGTTATAACAACACCCAGCGTATCAATTGCCAAAGTAGTGATTTTCCGGGACAAGATGCAGAGCTTGGCCGAGACAGCTTTGCCAATCAACTCGATAAAGCAGGCCAAGGTAACCTTGCCTTTGACTACACTAAGTTAAATCAATTTGCTGATGAAGTAGCTGATGATAGTAACGACTTTACTTGTATTCGCGACAACGTAACGGGGCTTGTATGGGAGGTTAAAAGTGTAGAGTCAGGTACATTACCTAATACCAGCTTGCGTGATGGCCAAAATCATTACTTTTGGGATTTAGGCACGACAACCTTTACCGATACCAGTACCGCAAATACCACCTGCCCAGATGATACAAGCTGTGGTGTGCAAACCTATATAAATGAAGTGAACGACTTAGACTTTTGCGGCGGTACCAATTGGCGCTTACCGACTTACACTGAGCTCTTGAGCTTAATAGATTATGGCAAGCAGGGCGAAAACGTATTAATTGATGAAGCGTTTTTTCCTAATATGCCAGCAGCGGGCGCTATAGATGATGTTAATTTACCGTACTGGACATCACAAACTGCAGCCGATGGTACCAGCTTATCGCAAGCGTACATTATAGATATGAGTAATGGGAATGACTTAGCTTACCCGAAAGAAAAATACGCGTATGTACGCCTAGTCAGAAGCCGATAGGAGAAAACCATGAAAACACGCATATTATTTTCACTGGCTGTGTTTAGCGCCAGCTTTCAACTAGCCGCAGCGCAAACGTGTTACGACGGGGCGGATACTACAACACCCACTACGCGCTTTACCCTTAATGATGATGGCACAGTATTAGATACCGAAACGGGCCTGATGTGGCAGCGCTGTAGCTATGGGCAAGTTTACGATAGCGACACCGGAACGTGCGCTGGGTCTACACCCTCACTAAATTGGCAAGAAGCGCTTAGAGGAGCAGAAAACGACACCACTGCTGATTATGATGATTGGCAGGTGCCTAATATTAAAGAGCTTGCCAGTATATTAGAACACAGCTGTACCGAGCCGAGTATTAACGAAGAGGTGTTTTTAGGCACTAAATTGCAAAACTATTGGACTAATACGTCAGGCGTTAGCACGATGAGCTCAGCATGGGTTTATCAGTTTGATAGTGGGCTCAATAGTTTACATGCTAAAACCAGTGACGTGTATTTACGTTTAGTGCGCTACGAAAACTAGGGCCTGTTGAACTTTCAGGGTTATAATTTGTTCAATCTAAGGGCTATTTAAACGCGGCGCGAGGTTTGTAACCTAGTGGGCTCGATAACTGCTCCTGCGTTATTCTAATGACTTACATCCATGTAAGAATAAGTAAAAACCGAGTAAAGCTTTCGCGTCCTGCTTACGCCCTTACCTACATCCATGTAGGCAACAAAGAGGAAATTGCCCTTAGGCAGAACCCTTTGGGCAGCGCTTGTTTGGCATTTATACGTCGTTATCGCCTATTTATGGGGAACAACCACACTACATAGCCTCTGCCTTGCCTAAATACCAAACAGGCTGCTGCAAATTCAACCTCGAAAGGTCAACAGCCCCTAAGTAAATGAAATAGCCAGCACGTGGCGTTAATATAAAGGCGTCGCTAAATTTAGCGACGCTTTTTGTTTTACATAAATTTACGATATTTCAATAATAAAGCACATACAACGTTGTTACTTTGTCATTTTTTTTGCCATTATAGGCCGAGTTTTAAAAACGAAGGAACATTGCGGTGTATTTAAGCTACTTTGGCTTGAGCGAAAAGCCATTTTCGATCTCGCCCAACCCCCATTATCTATTTTTAAGCGAACGCCATAAAGAGGCACTTGCCCACTTAACCTATGGTCTAGGCGAAGATGGCGGGTTTGTTTTGCTCACCGGCGAAGTGGGAACAGGCAAAACCACCATTACCCGCAGTATGCTAGAGCAACTACCAGAGAATACCCAAGTTGCGATGATCCACAATCCGGCGTTGTCGGAGCTTGAGCTTTTGGCCAGTATTTGCGATGAGCTAAACATTACTTACGATGTTCAAAATGCCACCCTTAAAAGTTTAACCGACATTATTAAGCAGCACCTAGAGGCTAATAATAAAGCGGGCGGGCATACAATTTTAATTATTGATGAAGCGCAGCTTCTTGCTCCCGATGTACTTGAGCAGTTACGACTGCTAACTAACATAGAAACTGATCATAAAAAGCTGTTACAAATTGTTTTAGTGGGGCAACCAGAGCTTCAGGCATTATTAAAACGCACAGAGCTTAGGCAATTAGCACAGCGAATTACAGCACGGTATCATTTATTGCCGCTCACCCAAGGGCAAACGGTTGCCTATATAAAGCACCGTTTACATATTGCGGGGTGTGATAAAGGCGTGTTCTCGCTCGATGCTATGCAAGCTGTGCATCAGTTAACTGGCGGCATTCCACGTTTAATGAATTTAGTGTGTGAGCGGGCGTTAGTTGGGGCTTTTTCTAAGCAGCAGCTTATTGTTGATAGTGATATTGTTAAACAATCAGCGCAAGAATCACTGCCTATGGACTTTGTGGCTACGCAGAGTAATGAACTTAAATCCACAGGCCATGTTTATTATTACTTAGCATTTGCTGCTTTATTTGCAGTGGGTGTTGGTATGTCGTTTATTATATAGTTAGGTAATTTATGTCTTATTTATTAGATGCATTAAAGCAATCTCAACAAGCAGATATGAGCGCCGAGCAATATGATTTGCAGGCAGCGCAGTTAAAACAGCAACAAGCACTCACGCGTTATAAAAAGATGGTGTGGCTACTTGGCGGCGCAATTGCAGCATTTATTGCTATAGCGGGTGGATTTACGGCGGGTAAGTGGTTTCAAACCAGTGCACTACTAAAAGCAAGCCAGCCGGTTGATGTTGTTAGTACTGATAGTAAAAAACAAAAACAAGCAGTAACAGATGAGCCAATTACAGCGCAAAATGAAGCCGCACAGCCTGTAAAGTCACCTTCTACAGAGGCTGAAAAAAATAGCAATAAAGCCACTATAGAAGGGCAGTGGGTGTATGTGCAAACACCAACAGGTGTACAAAAAATGTTGCTTACCCCACAAGGGCAGTATATCCCTATTAATGATAACCCGACAAAACAACAAGGTTACAATGTGCAAACCCCTATAAATGCTAATGGCTATGCGTTTAATCAGCCGACTTATAATGCACAGTTACCTAACACGCAAAACTATAATCCACTTGCTTATAATGCACCCGGCCAAAACACACAATTTATGCAGCCGCAAGCACAAAATACCAGCTCAGCAGGTTTAGATATGAGCAAGTACAAAGTGCTCGGAAAACCATTGAATGGTGAAAATACCCCAAGTACGCAAGTGCCGCAAAGTAGTCCGGAGCTTGATGCTGTACCGAGCAAATTAAAAGACGCTTTTGCACAAGCAATCAAAGACTCGCAGCAGGAGCAGGACTACGAAGTAACGCAGGCTTCACGCAGCTCCTCGCGAGTAGAACCTATTGAGCTATTACCCGATGGTTTGCAAGCTATGTTGCCGAGCATTAAATATCAAGCACACATATATTCTTCAAGTGCGGATAAGCGTTGGATAAAGCTTAACGGCCGTGAGTTACACGAAGGCGATAATATAGGTGCGCTAAAAGTGCGCGAAATTACCCCAGAGCAAAGCGTACTAGACTTTGATGGCTATGAATTTAGCTTAAAAGCTCTGCAAGACTGGCCACAGTAATATTGAACTATTAAAAAGCCGCCGTAACGCGGTTTTTTAAGGTAAAATCGAATTTTTATAAAAGCGTTCTAAATCAATATTATAATCAGCTGGTTTAACTGTCGATTCGAGTACGTCAGCTGTTTTTTTATTGGCTAAGTCAATATCTTGTACTTCGGTATAGCGGCTATGCTTTGCGCTATAGAATGTTTTTACCACCGGTTTTAAAGGAGTCGTTGGGTTGCTTTCGGTTACTAGGCCTACTTTTTGGCTTGAAAGCTTAACTAAGGTACCTACCGGGTGAATGCCAATACATTGAATAAATTTAGTGAGTAGTTCACCATCAAAGCTATCGGGGCAGCCATCTTTTAAAATTTTAAACGCTTTAATAGGCTCCATGCCTGCTTTATAGACACGTTCTGCTGTCAGTGCGTCATATACATCTACAATAGATGCCATGCGAACGTATTGGCTTATTTCATCGCCTTTTTTGGCAAACGGGTAGCCTTTTCCATCTAAACGCTCATGATGTAGGCCGGCAATATCTACAGCAATACCTGTTAATCCTGCTTCTTCCAAAATTTGTTTTGAATGCAAAGCATGGTTTTGCATAATTTTAAATTCGTCATCACTTAAGCGGCCCGGTTTATTGAGCACTTCGTCAGGGGTTTTAATTTTTCCTATGTCATGTAACAAAGCACCTGTAGTAAGCTCTGCAATAATATCGCGCTCTATGCCTAAGTGCTTTGCAAAAATACCCATCAATATAGATACATTAATAGAATGCTCAAGTAAGTATGCATCTTTTTGGCGCATTTGTGTTAAGCAGGCTAGGGCATCTTGGTTTCTAAAAATTGAATCCATAAAACCACTGGCAAGTTCCTTAAAAGGCGCTATGTCTATATCTCTGCCCGCTTTTATATCGCCAAAGGCCTTTTGTTGAAGTGTTTTAGCTTCGTCGTAGAGCTTTTTAGCTTTGCCCATTTCTTGTTCGCTACTATGAACTTTAAGCCAAGGGTCGTGTTTTTTAATATCAGCCTTAGGCGTTGGCGCTGGGGCTTGGGTGTCGGGCTCGGATGACGTTAATGTTTTATCTGGATCTATCTCTATTTCTAAAATGCCCGCTTTTTTGAGCTTATCAATACCCGCCTGAGTTTTAACCCAGCCTTGGTTTTTAATTTTAATGCGCCCAGTTTGCTTTGTAACACTTTGTACAAACATGCCAGGCTGTAATTGCGAAATAGAGATAACGTTCAATTTTCTTACTTCTATAAGGGTTCTTTGTTTAAATTAGCATCATTATACGTTGCAACGTAAAAAAAAAGGCACTTTTAAGTGCCTTTTTTTTCATTTTTAGTTAATTAGTATTAGATGGTTATTCGTCATCTTCTACTAGGGTCATCAGTGAGGTATTACCGCCAGAGGCAGTGGTATCAATACTGATCGTTTTTTCGGTAATTAAGCGTTTAATTAACGTATCGTAATACTCTGAAGTAATTACTGGCAAAATAGCGCCTTTACGCTGTGCAAGTTGTTGGCTGAAGTAACCTAAACGAGACGAACGTGCTGCAACCACCGCACCCGCTAAGTGAGGGTGAGCCAAAATAGCTTGAAGCTGGTTAGGTTTTGCAACCTGGAACACGCCCTCTGCAACGCCTGTGGCAATAAACTTGTCTTTAAAAGCTACCGCCTCATCATAAAACAGCTCTGATGCTACCGTAATTACTGTATTACCAGCAGCTAGTGCTGTAATAATTGACAGCGCCCAGAAGTTAAATGACGTGCTTTTATCTGCATAACACACCACACAACCACGCGCTTCAAGATGCAAGGTGTTTGACTCACCAGTCGGCCCAGGCAATGTAGTGAACTTACGCATGTGTTTTTCGAGGCGGTTTAATTGTGCACGCGCTTCTGAAAGCGTTAACGCTAAATCATCCGCTAAATCATCAATGATTTCGACCGTTGCGACTTTAGCAAGTAACTGACGAACAGCCGATACACGGTCGTTTAGCGGCGTTGCACGCCAAATTTTCTCGTCGCGCATTGAGTTAGCCATTAGCTTTTTAACTTGTTCATTTGCACCGCTGTAATGGTGTAAATCAAGCTCATCTGGCGTTAGGTTAGTCATTTGCACGTTATCAGGCGATGCTTTTTCTTTTACTAAACGCTGCAGGTAGTTAGGTCCACCGGCTTTAGGGCCGGTACCAGATAAACCACGGCCACCAAATGGTTGCACACCTACAATAGCACCAATCATATTACGGTTTACGTATACGTTACCCGCACGCGACATTTTAGCTAGGTACTCACAACGCTCTTCTATACGAGAGTGAACACCCATTGTTAGGCCGTAACCTGTGTTATTTATTTGGTCAATTACGTTGTCAATATCATTCGCTTTAAAGCGAATAATGTGTACACATGGACCAAATACTTCACGCTTAAGCACTGATAAATCTTCTATTTCGTACAAACGAGGCGCAAAAAAGTAGGCTCCGTTTTGCGTGTTGTCAGGGATCTTACACTCGTAATGAAGTGTTGCATTACCTTTTAAGTATTCAACATGCTCATTTAGCGTTTTAAGGGCTTTTTCATCAATTACCGGGCCTACATCGGTAGAAAGCATTGATGGGTCCCCAACATGCAGCTCTGCCAGCGCACCTTTAAGCATTTCAATAATGCCATCAGCAACATCTTCTTGTATAAATAATACACGCAGTGCTGAACAGCGTTGACCAGCACTTTGGAAACCTGAGCTTATTACATCATCCACAACTTGCTCTGGCAGCGCTGTTGAATCAACAATCATACAGTTTTGGCCGCCGGTTTCTGCTATTAACGGTACTTGAATATCGTTACGTGCAGCGAGAGTTTGTGAAATAAGTGTGCCGGTTTCTGTAGAACCAGTAAACATAACAGCTTGTATACGCTCATCAGGTACAATTGTTTTACCCACTTCAGAACCGCGGGCGATTACTGGTTGCACTACATGCTCTGGTAAGCCAACCGAAAGCATTAATTCAATAGCACGAAGTGCAATTAAGCTTGTTTGCTCTGCAGGTTTTGCAATAACTGTATTACCCGTAACGATTGCTGCAGCTACTTGGCCTAAGAAAATAGCAAGCGGGAAGTTCCATGGGCTAATACATAAAATGACACCGCGGGCTTCAAAACGTTCATCGCTAGCTAGGTCTTCTGCGCGGGCAGCGTAGTAGCGACAAAAATCAACAGCTTCACGTACCTCATCGATACCATCTTGCGCAATTTTACCGGCTTCTTTAATACATATAGCTACGAGCTCGTCGTGGTGGCGCTCTAAAATATCTGCCACGCGGCGTAATAAATTAGCACGCTCTTTTACAGATGTTTGCGACCATGACTCAAACGCCGCTTCTGCATTGGCCAAAATGTCTTTCATCTCATCGCCAGATTGCAGTTTAACGTGGCCGATGATTTCGTTGTGATTTGCTGGGTTTTTAACCGCTAATGCGCCTTCAGGTACTTGGCCTTTATCAATTAAATGCTCGTTAAACCAGCTTTCAAGGTTCTCTTTGAATGGCGTAATCACATTAATATCGGTTAAGTCCATGCCTTTAGAGTTAGCACGTTCATCGCCGTATAAGTCGATTGGCATTTTAATTTGCGTATTGTACTTATTACGTAAACCTTGCAGTGTTTCTACTGGATCAGGTAATAGCGACTCAACTGGTTTAGTGGTATCTACAATGGCGTTTACAAACGATGAGTTAGCGCCATTTTCAAGTAAACGACGAACTAGGTAGGCAAGTAGGTCTTCGTGCTGGCCTACTGGAGCATACACACGACATTGAATTTTTTCCTCATTTACGATTTGGTCAAATAAAGATTCGCCCATACCGTGTAAACGTTGGAATTCAAAACCGGTGTTATCGCCTTTAGCAACTTCTAAAATAGTGGCTGCAGTGTAAGCGTTGTGCGTTGCAAATTGTGGGTAGAGCACATCACGCGCTTCGAGCATTCTAATCGCACAGGCTTTGTAAGATACATCGGTCGTTGCTTTACGTGTAAATACAGGGTAGTGCTCTAAACCATCTTGCTGAGTGGTTTTGATTTCGGTATCCCAGTAGGCACCTTTAACTAGGCGCACCATCATTTTACGGCCTACGCGAGTAGCAAGCTCAGTTACCCATTCAATAACAAAAATAGCGCGCTTTTGATACGCTTGTACGGCCAAGCCAAAACCTTGCCAGTTACCTAGATCTTCATCGCTAAATACCGCTTCAATAACATCTAACGAAATATCTAAGCGGTCAGCTTCTTCGGCATCAACCGTAAAGCCAATATCGTATTGTTTAGCTGCAAGCGCCAGCTCTTTAAGTTTAGGCACAATTTCGGCCATCACGCGCTCTTTATGCGTGAACTCATAACGTGGATGAATAGCAGAAAGTTTAACGGAAATACCTGGGCTTTTAACTGGGCCACGGCCATTTGCTGCTTTACCAATGGCATGGATTGCGTTCATGTAGCTGTCGAAGTAACGCTTGGCATCTTTCATTGTGCGCGCGCCTTCGCCTAGCATGTCATATGAGTAAACGTAGCCTTTTTGCTCTTTTTCGGCAGCGCGTTCAATGGCTTCATCAATGGTGCGACCCATAACGAACTGCTTACCCATAATTTTCATGGCAAAGTTTACAGATTTGCGAATAACAGGCTCGCCTAAACGACCTATGGTCTTTTTAAGCATACCAAATTGCTGTTCTTTGGTTTTATCTGTGTAGTTAACCATTTTACCGGTTACTAATAACCCCCATGAAGAAGCATTAACGAATAAAGAATCGCTGCTTCCTAAATGAGAACTCCAATCACCTTTAGCAAGCTTGTCACGAATTAACGTATCTTGCGTGGCTTTGTCTGGTACGCGAAGTAGGGCTTCGGCCAAACACATTAACACTACACCTTCCTCACTAGAGAGTGAGAATTCATTTAAAAGTGCGTCTACACCGCTTTGACCGTCTTGGTCTTTTCGAATGTTTAAAACAATCTGGCGAGCTCTTTCCCACGCACGGCTACGTGCTTTAACACCTACTTCTGCAAGTGGTAAAATATGATCAATAACGGCATTTTCGTCAATGCGGTAAAAATCACGAATTTTCTGTCTTGTAGGACAGGTTGTTGTCAAATCGCCATTGAATAACATAAGCAACCCTCAGGAATGTTAATATGTAAACAGTAGAACAAAATTATGCGCTTGTGCCGGTAGGCCAAAGCAAACTTGCTACTAATAAATTACCAGTGATGTAATGCGTGCATTCTAATTAAATTTCAGCAGAATATGCTGGTTAAATTTCGCGATTTACGATAATTTACAGGGCATATTTTCAACTTATCCGTATAAAATTCTGTATGACAAATCCAAATAGATTACGCCTGCTTGATCGTATCGATTTAGCAATATTAGACGTTCTTCAAAAGAACGGCAGAATTTCTAATGTTAACCTAGCAAAACAGGTTAATTTAAGTCCTAGTCCATGCCTTGACCGTGTTAAGCGGTTAGAGCAAGAAGGCTATATAGAAGGGTATTTTGCAAAGCTTAGCGAACAAAAGCTGAACCAGAGCTTAGTGGCGCATGTGCAAGTATCGCTGGTGGCATCTAACACGGCTGTATTTAAAGTGTTTAAAGAGCACATACTTAAAATTGAGCAAGTTGTTGAATGCGATATGGTAGCGGGCGGGTACGATTACCTGCTAAAAATTAGGGTCTCAGATATGGATGAGTACCGACAAGTGCTAGGAGATTTGGTCGACATTCCGGGGGTAGGGACTCACCATACTTATATGGTCATAGAAAAAATCAAGCAAGACCCTGGTTTACGTTTGGATATTTAAAATCCATATGCTTATTGCAATAGCTTACACACACATTAAAAAAGCACCTAAGGGTGCTTTTTTTAGTAGTTAGCTCAACAAAATAAGCTAATAAAAGTGTAGGTTAATTATGCCCACCCTTCGTAGCGCTTACGGCGTGAAAGTACAACGGTAAGAATAATACCTAAAAATAAACCTATAAAGGCAATAGCGCCGCCATAAGTTAATAGCTGACGTTTTTCTTTTGCTGTGGCTGCTTGTTTTTGCGCACGTTCTTGCTCAAGCGTTGTTTGCAGCTCAGTAATTTGTTGGTTAAGTAGTTTGTTTTGATTGGTTAAGCTTTGATTGTGCTTTTGTAACTGCGGGAGCTCAACTTGTGCTTGGCGCAATTTATTTTGAACACTGCTCATTTCACTACTGAGCGTTTGATACTGCTGGTGAAGACCCGGAGTTTGCGATATAAATTTAGATTCAACCCAACCTTCACGGTCTTTATCGTCTTTGATTTTTATAAAGCCGTTTTCTTCTTTTGATAGCACGGATAATTTAGTGCCCGCATCTACAGAGCCAAGTAAGCGGTAGTTTTTACCTGCACCAGAGCGCATAAAGGTATATAGATTGTCGATTATATAAGCTGTGTTTGCATCTGATGAGTTGGCTGTTTGAGCTTCTTGAGCTTGGCTTATAAACGAGGTGGCTGTTAAAAGTAGCCCTAGTAAACAGTGTTTTAGCATTTATCTACCTTGTTAGTCTATCCGTGTCCGTTGTGGTTGTGAGTAATATTTTCACATAAGTAGTGAGATAGTATGGATTAAACGCGTTAATAGCAAGGTTGATATTGTAACCCGATAATGGCATAGCTCAGTCAAAAAGGTTAAAAAATTTGCAAAATGAGGTGGCTTTGTTTATTTTGAGCACTTATTTATTTTAAAGGTAATCCTCAACCCTAATGGATACTGAGATAGAACTGAAGTTTTTGGTATCAGATGCCGTTGTTCCACTGATCCCCTCGCTAATCACACAATTTGCTAAAACGGTTATTAATAAACCTTCACGTAGTCTGCAAAATGCCTATTACGATACTCCAAGTAGAGAGCTAAGAGCCCTGGATATCGGTTTTAGAACGCGCTGTGCCGACGGTAAATGCGAACAAACCATTAAACTTGCTGGCGAAGTTGTGGGCGGACTTCACCAACGCCCTGAATATAACTTGCCGATTGAATCGAGTCGCCCTGATTTATTAGCCTTTAATAATGCTATTTGGCCTCATGGTATGCAAGTTAATGCTATTAGCGATAATTTATATCCTATTTTTAGTACTAACTTTATTCGTCGTACCTGGTTAATAGAAACCCCCAACGGTGCAAAAATCGAAGTCGTGCTCGATAAGGGGGAAATAGCTGCATCGGGTAAGGTTGATATTATTAGCGAGCTTGAAATAGAGCTTGTTGAGGGTAACAGAGACGAGCTATTTGCTTTGGCAGATAAACTAGTTAGTCAAAATTGTATCCGCTTAGGTCTTTATTCAAAAGCAGCTAGAGGCTATCGTTTAGCCGATGAAACACCGCTGAAGCCGAGTAAGTCGATAGGGTTTGTAAAATTAAAAAAACAAGCAACGCAAGAGCAAGCGCTGATTGAAGCCATGAACTTTGGTATTCGCTTTGTGCAAAAGCATGAGCAGTGTTACTTTGACAAGCCTAGTTTAAAAACCCTCAAACGCGTGACTGACGGCATTAGCTTAATTAGGCACAATTTTTGGTTGTTCGACGATATTGTAAGTAAAGAGAGCACTGAACAGTTAAGAACAGAGCTCAAGTGGTTGTTAAGTGAATTAGCCTGGGTTGAAAATGCTATTCAGTTAAAAACGTATACATCTAAGCGCCACGCATTTTATAAAAAGATAAATGCAGCGCCAGCATTAGCGCAAGTTATTAACGATTTAAAAGAGCTTCAACCGAGTATTGATGATATTAATGCTTTGTTTCAAAGTGCGCGTTATAACCGGTTACTGCTGTTGCTTACTACTTGGTTAGTAGACAAGCAATGGCGTAAATTTTGGGGCCAAACCGAGCTTAAAGCAGCAGAGCTGCCAGTGGCTAAAATTGCTAAACGCTTATTTAATAAAGATTGGCAAAATTTAGATAAGTTACTCCCTAAGGAGCAAACGCTTACCGTAAAAGACTATTTAAGTTTACGCCCGCAATTAGAAAACAGTTTATTAAGCGGTAATTGCTTAGGCGCACTGTTTGACAAAGAAGCGCGTTTAGAATTTAGGCTACCGTGGTTAGATATTTCTCATGGTATGTATGAGCTCAGCACGCTGGAATATTTAAAACAGCTTTGCGGTGGGCAAGAAGATGAGCAATTGGCTAAAATTCAACAGTGGCTAGATCAGAAGTCGGATTACTTAGTCAGTGCTATGGAGCAAAGCCGTTTAGCGTCTTTTGATATAGAGCCGTATTGGCAATAATACCTCGTAGCAGGTGTTGCAGCATTAACACCTGCGTTAACCTTTTTTGTTACCTTTTTTAAACCCCCTTAATTAAATAACCCCCTAATTTCTACGTAATAAAAAATGGTGTGTTAGGCACTCGTTAACTATGCTTATAGTCATAAACCTACAACGGTAAGACTAATATGAAGTGTAGTGTTGTTTTGCTTTTTTTATTCAATAGTATTGGGGTCTATGCTCAAACCTTCACTTTTGGTGTAGTTCCGCAATATGAGCCTCAAAAATTGACTGCAATATGGCAGCCTTTTCTTAATAAAGTAACCGAAAAAACGGGCGTGCAGTTAAAGCTTGTGACAGTGGAATCAATTCCGGTTTTTGAGCAAGGTTTTGCACAAGGCGATTACGATTTTGCTTATATGAACCCATGGCACAGTGTTATTGCCTTCGACAAGCAAGGTTATTTACCTATAGTGAAAGATGCTGCGCGGCATTTGCAAGGGGTATTAGTAGTCAATAAAAACAGTAATATTGAATCCGTTAAGCAGCTTGAAGGCGCTGAAATTGCTTTTCCTGCACCTAATGCATTGGGCGCTTCTTTATTGATGCGTGCTGAGCTTGCTTTGTTGTATGGCTTAACAATAAAACCTGTGTATGTACAAACCCACTCATCTGTTTATTTAAATGTGGCCCTTAATGCAACACCTGCAGGCGGTGGGGTGATGGGCACATTAATGCAGCAGCCTCAAAATCTACAAAAAAAACTAAAAGTTATTTACAAAACGCGCAAGGTTAATCGCCACCCCATAGTGGCTCACCCTAATGTAAGCCCTCAAGTACAAGCGCAAGTTCAACAAGCTATTATAGAAATAGGCAGTAACCCTAATCAAAAACACTTATTAGCGGGGATCCCAATAATTAACCCAAGTAAGGCAAGCATTGACGATTATAAACAATTAACGCAATGGGGCTTACGCTCGTTTTATGTTGAAAATTAACTGGTGGCGCAGCTTACGATGTCAAAGCTTTATAGCCGTTATGGCATTTGGCTTGTTATTGGTTTGCTTATTTATATTTTACGCTTTGCCAGAACAAGCTAAGTGGGTAAACGATGGCCTTTCTAGCGCAGCTCAGCGCTCTTTACAGCAATTATCGACTTCAATCAAAACGCCTTTATTGACCCGTCAATATGCTCAGCTGTATGAGCAAATAGACGCACAACTTAATACAAACCCTAATTGGAAAGCTATTAGGGTAGTAGAGCCGGCTACAGGCAATCAATTATACCCTTTAGATGAGTGGCAACCGCTAGATCAAAAAGGAAATGTTACCTTAAGTGAACGTATTATCTTTTTAGATAAGCCTTTGGCTGAAATTACACTCACCGTTAATTTTGAAAACGCAATAAGTGAAGCGGCAAAGCTACATTACACGTTAATTTATATTCAGTTTTTTATACTTGTGGTGTTTTTTATAGGCTTAGCTTGGTTAGTCGATTATAGAATTACTAGCCCTTTACGAGCACTGGAGGACGCTTTTTCTAAACTGGCGAAGGGAAATTTTGATTGTCACATTAATGTACAGCAGCAAAATGAAATTGGCAGCGTTATAAATGCTTTTAACAAAATGGCCAATGAGGTGGCGAATAATCACCAAAAAGTAAATGCATTAAGAATTCAAGCTGAGTCGGCTAGTAAGGCTAAGTCTGACTTTATGGCAAGTATGAGTCATGAACTTAGGACGCCTTTAAACGCTATTTTAGGGTTAGCGCAGCTATATCAATATGACAGCAAAGCAACCACCGTACACAAAGACAATGCGCAAAGTATTTACCAAGCTGGGGAGCATTTACTTTTACTAATAAACGACGTGTTGGACTTAACGTCTATTGAATCGGGGAATATGCAGTTTAATTTTGAATATGCTCCTGTTAAAGACATGCTACAGCATAGTATTGAAATGGTGAGCGAACTTGCCAGAGTTGAGCTTGTTACTATAAATACTCATAATATTGACTCCCTTGAAGGTATTTACTTATATGTAGATAAGCGCCGTTTTAAACAGGTGCTGCTAAACTTGCTCTCCAACGCAATAAAATACAATAAAGTGCGCGGTAAAATAGATATACGCTGTAAAACTGTTGATTCTAGCCGCTGTAAAATTGATATTGAGGATACAGGTTGTGGCTTTTCAGAGGATGATATTTTAAGGCTTTTTAAACCCTTTGATAGGTTAGGGGCAGAGAGCAGTAAAACACATGGTACGGGCATTGGTTTGGTGATTACTAAAGAGCTTGTAGAGCGTATGCAGGGGCAGCTACAAGTACATAGCAAAATTAATAAAGGCGCGTGTTTTACCATTAGTTTTAATAGCTTTAAAGAAAGCACGTTAACGACTACAAAAGCTGACGAACCACTCAATCATCCCAGCCGTTCTCCCGCCACTTCCGCTACAGGTAAACTCCCCGTATTAAATGTGCTGGTGGCAGAGGATCAGCTTACCAATCAGCAGGTTTTAAAGCAGCAATTGACTATGCTTGGCGTTGACTCAACGTTTGCAAATAATGGTGAGCAGGCGTGGCAAATGTTGCAAGATAAGTGCTTTGATATGCTACTTACCGATATTCAAATGCCGCTGTTAAACGGGCTTGAGCTGGCAAAAAAAATACGCAAAAACACACAGTTCAATGAGCTAATAATTATTGCTGTTACGGCCAATATTATGGAAAAAAATATACAGGATTGTTATAGCGTAGGAATGAATGGCTTTTTAACTAAACCGATAGAGCTTGAAAGCTTAAAAGAGCTGCTAATGAAGCACTCGCAAGGTATTGTTGCTGCACATACACAGCCGCTACCAACCACAGAGCAAGCAAGCTCTATGTATAACCAATTAGATATGCCTTTATTGTTTTCGATGTTAGGACAAGATGCACAGGTGCATTGTTTAGTTTTTCAGGCGTTTTTACAGACCGCTTATGAACAAGTTAAATTAATTGAAGCGTATACGCATAGCTTAAATTACGCCGATTTGTCTTTTCAAGCGCATGGTTTAAAGTCATCTGCTAAATCGGTCGCAGCGTTAAAGTTAAGTGATATTTGCCAACAGATAGAAAGTTTAGCGGCGCAAAATAAGGTCGATGAAGCGTTATTATTTGCCCTACAGACGGGGTTTAATGAAGTGGTTACACAGTTAAAAGTTTATTGTAATAAACATGAGGCACTTTCTTAATGCCTCATGTAATAAAGGTTATTAGCTTATAACTAATATTTAGCGGCTTGTCCTTTGGCGGGTAAAGAACTTAAAATGAAGTCGCGTAAATCGTTATTAGAAAGCTTAAGATCTTCATGGCGTAGGTACATCATATGGCCGCTGCGGTACCCTTTAAAGCTTAATCTGTCTTTCATTTTTCCACTTGGGTCAAGCTGCCATAATGTGTATTTAGCATCAAAGTAATTTGTTGCGCCATCGTAGTAGCCAGCTTGAATCATCACGTTTAAATACGGGTTTTGCGCCATCGCTAAACGTAAGTTTTCGCCGGTATTATTTTTACTGCGATCCCACGGGTGAACATTGCCGAATAAATTGTATTTAACATCCGTTTTGTAATTAAGCTCCTCACGTAGGTAGTAATTTATTGCAGGCGTAAACGAATGTAGCCAAGAGGTGAGCTCAGCCCAGTAATCAGGTGATTCGCCAGCATCGCGTTTATCAATACCTAAATAGCGCGAATCTAAACGTCCAACAGTTTGTCCGCGCTCACGTAAAAGTTCTTTCCAAAAAAATTGAGTGGGGATATCTAAGTTGTTTTGCGCTACAAACTGTTCTGAAAGGCCTGCATATTCAGCCATTTTTTTTATTATTTGGCGCTTTTTATCGGCATCGATAAAGCCGCCTTTAACGAGGGCTGGAATAAGCTCATTAATAGTAAACTGCTCAACTTCGGGTAAAAGTTCATAGAGCTCTTTTTTTTGTAAATCTTTTTTAAGTGCTTTGTGATACCACGCCGTTGCAGCAAAATAAGGTAAGCGGTTTGCCGCTTTTATAGGGCCGTCTCGTTTTATACCAATATCGGTTGGCGATACTAATACCACCCCATTAATGTACATCCACTGACTGTTTTGTAGCTCATGAGCAAGGCCTGATACGCGAGTCGTGCCATAGCTTTCGCCTATTAAAAACTTAGGTGAGCGCCATCGCTCATTTCTGTTTACAAAGGTATTTAGCCATTCAGCTAAGTATTTGATATCAGCATTTACACCAAAAAAGTGCTCTTTTTGTTTTTCTTTTGAAAGCATCTCACCTTTGGCATTTTCTACTACACGTGAATAACCTGTATTTACAGGGTTAACATAAACAATATCTGCTACATCTAATACTGAGTAGGGGTTATCTTTTACGCCATAAGGCTGAACAGGGTAGCCTTCGTCATCAATTTTTAATACGCGTGGGCCAGTGTACGCTAAGTGCATCCATACCGATGCGGAACCCGGCCCACCATTAAACGATATCAGTAAAGGGCGAGCAGCGATATTATCGACTTTATCTCGTGTGTAATAGGTGTATTGTAACGTGGCAATAGCATCCCCCCCGTCATTCCACACAGGTTGGGTCCCTGTTTTAACGGTGTAGCTAAAGCGTTCACCATTGATTTTTGCTTTATGTTTGGTGACTACATGGCTATCAATGTCTATTTTTCGTTGATTATCTGCTAATGCAGCACTACTTATCATTACAATGGTAAGCGCTAAGGCATAACGAGTTAATTGGGAAAGCTTCATTGTCGTTCCTTATAATTGTTTAGAGGCTATTTAAAATAAAAAACACATAAATAACAAAAGTATTGAGACTAATAGCCGATAATAGTAGTTAAGCTCATTAGCTGAGTACTTGTTTATTTAATGTTAATTGCCCCTCGCGTGTTTAGCTTAGCTTAAAAATAAAGTATATTTAGCCGGCTTTAGATTTGAATAAAAATACAGAGCGGGCCGCAACACAAATGGACCTAGCCTACTTATTGGCTATATAAACAGAACTTTATTGGATGTTTTTCATTATTTGCCATTTAGAGCAAGTTTAAGTAGTAAAATAACAAGATTAAAGAGAAGTTTATGCAAAGAGTATTAGTGGTCGAAGACAGCAAAGTAGTACAACAGGTACTACGCCACTTAACGGCTCAATATTTAGATGTCGCTGTTGATTTTGCTTGGTCATTAAATGAATGCAAAGACTATATTGAGAAACATAAATACTCCTTAGCATTAGTTGATTTAACCCTACCTGATGCCCCTAATGGCGAAGTTGCTAAATTTACACTTTCGCATGCTATTCCTACCGTGGTACTTACTTCAAAAATTGATGAATATAAGCGCCAACAAATGCTTGAGCTCGGGGTTATTGATTATGTAATAAAAGACAACCGTGACTCATACCATTACGCTATTAAGCTAGTGGCGCAGCTTTTGAGAAATCAAGGCTGTAAGGCGTTGGTTGCTGATGATTCGGTGTTAAGCCGCTCCTTAATGAAGCAAATGCTAGAAAAACAATTATTTGATGTAACCGATGCGCAAGATGGCCAGCAAGCACTCGAAATAATTAAAAGTAACCCTAATATAAAATTGCTTATGACCGATTATGCGATGCCATTGATGGATGGTTTTGAATTGGTTAAAGCGGTGCGCAATTTTAGAGGGCGCGATGACTTGGCCATCATTGGGCTTTCGGGGGCAGGTAAACATGGGTTATCGGCTCGCTTTATTAAATACGGTGCTAACGACTTTTTAACAAAGCCATTTATGAATGAAGAGTTTCATTGTCGTGTTATGCAAACAATGGAGCAGTTGTCACTGATTGCGGATATTAAAGAAAGTGCTTATAGAGACTATTTAACGGGAATGTATAACCGGCGCTATTTTTACCAATATGCAGAGCAACTACTAAAAAAACAGCAGCAAAATACGCTGGCATTACTTGATATAGATTTTTTTAAAAATATTAATGACACGCTAGGCCACGAAGCGGGTGATCAGGCACTAAAGCAGGTAGCCACATTAATTAAAACGACGTTTTCTAAGTTTACGGTCGCCAGAGTAGGCGGCGAAGAGTTTGCTATTATATTAGATGGTATAGACACCGCTCGTGGGCGAGAGTACTTAGAAGGCTTTAGAAAAAAGCTCGCCAAGCATGAATTTTTAATCGATGACAAACCGTTTTCTATCACCATTAGTATTGGTGTTGCTGATTTTCAAAACACTGATTTAACACAGGCTATGCGTGTCGCTGACGCTGCACTTTACCAAGCTAAAAATAATGGTAGGAATTGTGTTGTTTAACTTTAAAAATAACACTAATAACAAGCTTACACGTGTTAGTTATTTGTAATGCACCAATGTAGCTAAGTTGTTAAAAAAGCGCACCTATATGGTGCGTTTTTTTTGTTCTAAGCTTTTGATTTGCTCTTATCTAGTTGATATAAAATAGATTTTAATAGTGGCACAAAGGTTGGATTATATAAGCCAACAGGATAACAATAAAGCGTCCGAGGGGGCCACTATGAAAATGATTAGTGCAATCATAAAACCATTTAAATTAGATGATGTGCGCGAAGCGCTCGCTGATTTAGGTATTGAAGGGATGACCGTAGTTGATGTTAAAGGTTTTGGACGTCAACGAGGCCACACAGAGCTGTATCGTGGAGCAGAGTATCAGGTAGATTTTATTCCTAAAATCAAACTTGAAATTGCGACTCGTACTGAAAACTGCCAACGCGTAGTTGAAGCAATTACTAAAATTGCCTCAACAGGAAAAATTGGTGACGGTAAGATTTTCGTGTACGACTTAGATCAAATCGTACGTATTCGTACGGGCGAACTTGATGAAGAAGCAATTTAAGGGGGCTGATTAATGGAAAACACAATTGTAGAACTCAAATTTTCTCTCGATACCTTTTATTTTCTGGTGTCGGGTATATTAGTAATGTGGATGGCAGCAGGTTTTGCCATGTTAGAAGCGGGTTTAGTCCGCTCTAAAAACACCACTGAAATTTTAACTAAAAATGTGGCGCTGTACTCTATTGCATGTACCATGTTTTTATTAGTTGGCTACAACATTATGTATGTAGACAACGCTGAAGGCGGCATAATCCCTTCAATTGGTGCATTAATTGGCACGCAAGCGGCCGATGCTGACCACTCTTTAGAATCTGACTTTTTCTTCCAAGTAGTATTTGTTGCAACGGCTATGTCGATTGTATCGGGTGCCGTGGCTGAACGTATGAAGTTATTTGCTTTCTTAGCATTTACAGTGATTTTAACTGGCTTTATTTACCCAATGGAAGGTTACTGGACATGGGGCGGTGGCTTCTTATCAGAAATGGGCTTTGTTGACTTTGCAGGCTCTGCTATTGTTCACGGTGCGGGTGCCGCAGCTGCGTTAGCAGGTGTAATTTTACTTGGCGCTCGTAAAGGTAAATACGGTAAAAACGGTGAAATTTACCCAATTCCTGGCTCTAACTTACCCCTTGCTACATTAGGTACGTTTATTTTATGGATGGGTTGGTTTGGTTTTAACGGTGGTTCGCAATTACTTCTTTCAGACAAAGAAAATGCAACAGCGGTAGGTCAAATTTTACTTAACACCAATGCCGCTGCGGCAATGGGTGCAATTGCTGCCTTATTTGTATGTAAAGTGTTATGGGGTAAAGCTGATTTAACTATGGTACTAAACGGCGCATTAGCAGGCTTGGTTGTTATTACTGCAGACCCACTTTCACCATCACCACTCATGGCATGTTTACTAGGCATTTTAGGTGGTTCACTGGTTGTGTTTAGCATTGTAGCTCTTGATAAAGCGAAGATTGATGACCCGGTAGGTGCAATCTCAGTACACGGTGTATGTGGTGCCCTAGGTATTATGCTTGTACCTGTATCTAACGGCGATGCAAACTTTGTAACTCAGCTTATTGGCTTAGTAACGATTTTAGCTTTTGTTTTCGTAGCTTCATTCATTGTATGGACTATTTTAAAGCAAACTATGGGTATTCGCGTAACAGAAGAAGAAGAGTTAAGCGGTATGGACCAACACGATTGTGGTGTTGATGCTTACCCAGAATTTGTATCTGTTCGCAGTAACTAATATTAAATAGATTAATCATTGTGTTCACAAAGCCCTACCTAAATAGGGCTTTTTTTCGTTTCAGGGGAGGTTAACTTTTCAGGTGTTAGGCTATAGCCAATATGCTAAGCTCACACTCGTGAATAAACCTTGGAATAAATTACACTTAAATGGCTGACAACAAAAAAACACCCAGTAGTAAAACCACACCTAAGCGTGCTTCTAAAGCAGCTAGCTCGCCACGCAAAGCCACATCAAAAACCACAAAAAAAGGGTCAAACCCTGTTGTTAAACGCTCATTTATGCGAAAAACATGGTCTATTTTTTGGAAGTTGAGCTTGGCTGTTTTTATTGCGATGGCTATGTATCTTATTTATTTAGATTCAAAAACAACTCGTATATTCGAAGGCAATAAATGGCAACTGCCAGCACAAGTATATGCACGCTCAATGGAATTTTACCCAGGACAGTTTTTATCAAGCCAAGAGGTTGTATGGGAGCTTGAGCGTTTAAATTACTCATCGGTCAACCGTTTAAGCCGCACCGGCCAATACGTTAAAACGCCAAACAGCATTAAAATCTACCGACGCGACTTTGAGTTTTATGATGGCTTAGAGCAAGCTCATATTATAGAGCTACGTTTTGCAGGGAAAAAAGTAGCCACAATAAAAGATAAATTTGGCAGGCGTTTAAATAGTGCGCGTTTAGAGCCTGTACAAATAGCCCGTATTGGCAACGATTCAAAACAAGACAGAGAGTTTGTACCGCTTGATAAGTTTCCGCCGATGCTAAAAGACACGTTACTAGTGGTAGAAGATCGTGATTTTTATAATCACCATGGTGTATCAGTATTTTCTATTTTACGTGCGCTTTATTCAAATATTAAAGCAGGACGTACCGTGCAAGGTGGCAGTACCTTAACGCAGCAGCTTGCAAAAAATATATACCTAACACGTGAACGTTCTTTGGTGCGTAAAATAAATGAGGCATTTATTGCGCTTATTTTAGATTACCGTTATTCAAAAGATCAGATTTTAGAAGCTTATTTAAATGAAGTTTACTTAGGACAGTCTTATAACCAAGGCGTGCATGGCATGGGCTTGGCGTCTGAGTTTTATTTTTCAAAGCCTGTTGATGAGCTGGAATATGACCAAATAGCGCTACTGGTGGCGATGGTTAAAGGGCCTTCGTATTACAATCCTCGTCGTTATAAAGAGCGCACTATGGAACGTCGTGATTTAGTACTGCGCTTAATGGTTGAAAACAAGCTACTAACGACAAAAGAATACCGTGCATCACTTAAACGCCCAATTGATATAGCGCCAATGAAAGCAAGTTTACAAAAGTCATATCCTGGCTTTTTAGAACTGGTAAATCGTGAGCTTAAGCAGTTATTACCTGATCAAAAAACACTAGATGCGGGCGTGCGTGTATTTACTTACTTTGATTTACAAAAACAAACGGCAATGGAAGAGTCCATTCAAAAAAGTTTACCGTATTTAGAAAAACGCCCTAATACCGATAAACTCGAAGCAGCCATGATCTCAGTTAATATCGAAAAAGGTGGTGTGTCTGCTTTAGTATCAGGGCGCGATGTTCGTTACTCAGGTTTCAACCGAGTGCTCGATACTAAACGAAATATTGGCTCCTTAGTTAAACCTGCTGTGTATTTAACAGCCCTACAGCTACCGCATTATAACTTAGCTACTTTACTTGATGACTCCCCTGTACAGGTAACAAATGAGCAGGGTAAAGTGTGGCAACCTGAGAACTTTGATCACCAATACCGAGGCGCATTGCCACTTTATAAAGCCTTTAGTAACAGTATTAATATTCCTGCGGTAAATTTAGGCTTAGATGTTGGTGTTGATAAAGTTGCAAATACGCTCAAAGGATTAGGAGCAAAAGATAATATAGATGAGTATCCCTCGCTGCTACTTGGTGCCGTAGAAATGTCGAGCTTTGAGGTTGCTCAACTTTATACCACTATTGCAGCCGACGGCGAGTATAGAGAGCTTACAGCTATATCTGCGCTAACAGACTCCGTAGGTAAGGTATTGTATAAGCATAAAGTTAAGTCAGAATCGCGCTTTGCAAAAGACGCTGTCTATATGACTAAATATGCCATGAAGCGAGTAACAAAAGACGGCACCGCTAAGCGCCTAAATTTGCACTTTCCTTCAATCCAGCTTGCAGGTAAAACAGGCACTAGCAATGATTTACGTGATAGCTGGTTTGCAGGGTTTGATCAAAATACAGTAACCGTTGCCTGGCTTGGTAGAGACGATAATAGCAGCACCGGTTTAACAGGTAGTGTGGGCGCATTGGAGGCTTATATTCGCTACTTAAAACCACTTAACCCTGAAGCTATTGCCGATACCCGCCCATCATCAATTAGATGGGCTTTCGTTAATGAAAAAACGGGTTTACAAGCCCCACCTGGATGCGGCAAGGTCATTCAGCTACCACTAAGAGCCAGTGAGTTTGAGCCAAGACCACAATGCATACGCTAATAAAATAAAAACCTTTATAATAAAACCGCTAACTCAGCGGTTTTATTATATCTAGCTTATCTACCTAGTAATTAAAATTTGAAATTAAATAAATTTTAATTACTTTTATTTCCTTTTTATAAATTATTAAATAAAGAGGGAGTATAACCTGCCTAAAAAAGCATTTTACGAGGTTGAAACACAAATGCTGTAACTAACATGTTAATAGTTTAATTAGCTGAATTATTATTTATTAAAACTTTCAATCTGTTTCTTTAAATTAACATCTAAAGTTTTATAATTTACAAGTTAGCGCGTTAAAATAATATTAAGCTGCTGATTTTTATTGTTTTTAATTTTTGTTTTATCTTTGTTTAATTAACATGTTTACAATTTGTACCCTTTTGTTACCCTCTGTATGCATTTTGTATAAAGTGCAAAAATAATTATAAACTTAACAGGGATAAGAGTATGAAAAATATTTTCAAAAAAAATCTTACGGCAATAGCGGTTCTCGCTTCACTAGGTGTAACGCTTCCAGCAGTGGCATCAGATGTTGTAGGTTCTATCGATAATATTTCTACTACAGCAGGGTATACCGTAACAGTAAAAAATCCTGCAACAGGGTTAGAAAGAACATTAAATATTTCTGAAGACGGTTCATTTAGATTTGCTTCATTGCCTTCAGGTAGCTATCAAATACAAATTTTAAAAAACGGCGCTGTTGTAGCTGAAGATAGTGTACGCGTTTCATTAGGTGCTAATGCAAAAGCGAGCTTTGATTTAGCACAGGTTAGTGATTCAGGTCCTGAAGTAATCCAAGTATTAGGCGCTCGCATTTCTTCGATTGATTTAACTACTGCCGATTCTGGTCTCGTTATTACAGACGCTGAAATAGATCGTATGCCAATTAACAGAGACCTTACCTCGGTTGCTTTATTAGCACCAGGCGCTGTAAAAGGGGACAGTGCTTTTGGTAATACTGCATCGTTTGGTGGCTCGTCAGTAGCTGAAAATGCATGTTATATTAATGGCTTAGAGGTTACTAATACACGCCAAGGCCTTGGTTGTGGTGAAGTGCCATTTGAGTTTTATGACCAATTCCAAGTTAAAACGGGTGGTTATTCTGCCAAATTTGGCCGCGCAACCGGTGGTACCATAAACACAACTACTAAAAGTGGTACAAATGAGTGGGAATTTGCGGCAGTTGTGCAATTTCAACCAGACTCTTTGCAAGAAGAAGGCAGTATCTCTCGTGGCAACAATGGCGCAGGTCAAATATTTAGAGACGAAAGCTTAGACACTGATAGCAAAACAGATGTAACTATTTCTGCTGGTGGTCCTCTAATCGAAGACACGTTGTTTTTCTATGGATTAATTAACCCAAGAGATACTGAGTCTACATACACCTGGGGTGGAGATGAATTTTCGCCAAACGATCAATACCGAAATGAATCGGCTTCTGGTGGCGATAATTTATTTTGGGGCGGTAAGCTTGATTGGGACATTAATGAAAACCATAGGTTGAGCTATTTTGCTTACTCTAATCGTCGTGATATTGAGCGCTCTGTATACGAATACAATAACGGTACTGTGGGCGATCGTATCGATGGCGCCATTTTAAAGCGTGGTGGTGAAGCACAAAGCTTAAGTTATACAGGCGTTTTAACCGAAGACCTAGTTGTTACTGCAATGGCTGGTAATATTAAAACAGAATATGAAACGCAATCAGAAAACTTGGTTTGTCCATCTATTACCGACTCTCGAGGTACTGCTAATCCAATCACTGGCTGTGGTGCAGGCGGTAGCTTTGGTGCTAATAATGATGAAAATACCCAATACCGCTTAGATGTTGAATATGTATGGAATGACCATGAAATTACATTTGGTATTGATTACCAAGAGCGTAAGTCTGAGAACATAAGTAGTCCTATCGGTGGACACAGCTATGATTACAGAACACTTGCAGATAATGGTAGCTGGCAAGCTGATAATGGCGCGCTAACAAATAATACAGGTGCCGCGCTTGACTATGTTGAAGACCGTATCTTTGATGGTGGCGGTAGCTTTGAGTCGGAGTTAACGGCTTATTACATAGAAGATCAGTGGCAAGTAACAGAGGATTTCTCTGTTAAAGTTGGCTTACGTATTGATGAGTTTGATAGCTGGGGGACGACTGGTAAGTTACTCACTAGCTTTGAAACAGATATTGCTCCTCGACTTGGTTTCACATGGGATCCTACGGGTACAGGCGATACTAAAGTATATGGTACATATGGGCGTTATTACTTACCCGTAGCCAATAATACAATTTTTAGAGCCGCATCAGGAGTTAGTGATATAACTACCGCTTATACCTACACAGGTGTAGATTCGCAAACTGGCGCACCTACGGGGCTCACGCCTTTAGCTGACACGCTTGGAAATGGTGGTATTCAAAACTCACAGCAAGTGAGTGGTGTGCCGGTTATACCTGAAAAAGATATTTTTCAGGCGCAAGAGGCTGATCCATTCTCTAAAGATGAATATATTATTGGTATACAGCAAGCGTTAAATGATGAATATACAGTAGGTGTTAAAGGTATATACCGCGAAGTTGCAACTGCATTAGATGATTACTGTGGGCGATATGCCTACCCATACTGCGTAATGATAAATCCGGGTGATTCGTCTAGCTGGTACAGCGATGGTTACTACTGGAATGGAACCGATTGGGGGGATTCATCATTCAATAACGACGGTGTTCCAGATAGTGGTTCTTTAACTACCTATTCAGCAGAAACAATAGGCCTACCTAAAGCAAATAATGAATACACCGCTGTAGAGTTTAGTCTTGATTATAAAGCTGACACTATTCGTTATCAGTTTGGTTATACATGGGCTAGAAGTGTAGGTAACTTTGAAGGTGCTGTTAAATCAGATATTGGTCAAGCTGATGCGGGTATTACCCAAGACTTTGACTTCCCAGCAGTTATGGATGGATCACAAGGTTATCAACCTAATGACAGACGCCATACATTCAAATTCTTTGGTAGTTGGGAACCGATGGAAGACTTAACAGTAGGTTGGAATGCTACTTTACAAAGCGGACGTCCTAAGAGCTTATTTGGTCAAGGATATCCATCTACCGATCCAAACTTAAATGGCGGTTGGGGTGATACTTTCTACATTTACACTAATGAGTGTCCGGATACAAATGGCAACGGCGACTGTGATCAAGATGAGAAAATCTATGAAAAACATAGCCGAGGCACTAATGGCCGTACACCTTGGGTATTTAACTTAGATTTATCTGCTGCATATGATTTCACAGTATCTGATATCGACATGCGTGCATCGGTTAATGTATTTAACATTTTCAACTCGCAAACAGAGTCATCACTGAATGAACACTATGAGCAAAATGAAGGTGAAGTAAATGCGTACCATGATGCTGCATATTCTTGGCAAACGCCACGTTACGTTCGTATAGGTTTAGAAGCTCGCTTTTAATACTTATTAATAACTAACCTTAAAAACCCTTCTTAATCGAAGGGTTTTTTGTAATTTAAAAGTACTTTTATTATTTTCGAGATTTAAAAAACTGCATTGATTTAGTTAAGTCATCAGAGAGCTGACTAAGTTGCTGTGCGTCTTGCAGTGTAGATTGTGCAGAGAGAAGAGTTTGATCAGCTAAATTACTTACTTCTTGTGCATCAGTTAATGCTTGAGTGGTTGCGTTAGATTGCTCTTTAACCCGTAGTGCTATCTCTTCGCCTTGGTGTTTTATATCACCCATGCTGTGCTCTGCACTTTGTAAAATATCGTTTGTTTCGGTGGCGGCTTTTACCGATTGTTCCATCTTCTGGACACTTGAACGCATTTTTTGTTGTGTATCGTCAGAAGCTTGTTGGAGTGAGCTAATTATTTGGTGAATTTCTTGCGTTTGAGTTTGTGTACGCTGCGCAAGGGTTCTTACTTCATCAGCCACAACAGCAAAACCACGGCCATGCTCACCGGCTCGTGCTGCCTCAATGGCGGCATTAAGTGCAAGTAAGTTAGTTTGATCGGCTATTTCGCTAATGCCTTTACTTACTTTACTAATTTCTTGGCTATCTTGAGCTAGTCTATCTAAGGCTTGTTGGCTTTCGGTAAATTCAACTTGAAGGTCTTGCATATACTTGGCAAGTTCCATGGTGTTGTTAGAGCCTTGCTTTACATGCTGCGCGGCATCTTGTGCTGTTAACATCGCTTGATTAGCAGACTCTTCTACACTCACTGCACTTTGCTCCATATTACTTAGTGCATCATGAATCGCGTTTACCCGTATTTGCTGTTTTTCAACATCGTTACTCGTTTGGCTGCTTGCCAGTGAAAGCGATTTAGTGGCGCCGCATAGCTCCACAGTACTTGCTTTTACATTCTCTAAAAGTTTTGAAAAGGCATTAAGAAGTGCGTTATATCGCGCTGCAATAATATCCATTTCATCATTAGTACTTGAGTTGATAACCGCATTTAAGTCGCCACTTGCTGCTCTTTGCGCTGCTTCGGCAAAGCGATTAATGGTATCGACCACAGCAAAGTAAAAACCTATCATCAAGTAAAACGCAAAGAGTAAACTTATTACAGATGCTGCTAATACTGTGTTTCTGATCCACTGCTGTGTTTGAAGTTTATTTTCAATAAGGGTTTCAAGGGTAGGAATACTTTTATCAACAAGTTTGCTAATACTGTTGTGCACTTGGTTTGTTAATTGAGTGAACTCGGTTTGCGTTAGCAGTATGTCGTCAGGCTCAAGTAGTTTTTTATCAATAGCTGTTTTAAATGCTTCAACTGCGGTGTGTAAATTAGTGAGAGAGGGCGTGAGTGCTTTATTGACCGATTTATCTGCATTCGTTGCAACACTCAATATTTTATTAAGCTGTAGCTCGTATAAAGGTAAAGATTTACTTAAATTAGAAAGCGCGATAAACGTATCTGGTGTAAAGCGATTACTTGCCAATACCGTATTTGCACTTTGTGCTGTCGCATTTATTTGCATTATAAGTGCAGGAATTGGTGTTACTAAGGAGCGATTTACATAGGCACTTGCAAGTTGGTTATCAAGCGCTAAGTTAGATTGAATAGATACAAGCGCAAGTACTTCATCAGCTTGGTCGTTATTTATGTTAAAGCCTAGGGCGCGCGCTACTTTAATATTTTTACTTGTATCGCCTTGCATCTGGTTTGAAAGTATTGCTCTGTAGCCTTTTAAGCCTTGTTGCTGCATTTTTGAAACGGCAATGCTTTCACTTAATAACGACACTAAAAAAAATAGGCTTAAGGCAAGAGGGAGTAATAGTATTCCAAACATCAGGCTTATTTTTGTTTTATATTTTAAATTTGCCATAAGCTGAGTTGCAGGGGAGGCAAATTGGCGTAATCCTGACATAAGGCTCTCTTATTTTTTGTAAAGGGGGATGAAGATATATAGACCTTGTTACGTTTAATTATCATTCATTTATATTACTTTACAAATAAAAAAAGCCCTTTCGGGCTTTTTTCAATCTTTAGTCTTAATATTAAAGGTAATACAAACGTTTAATATTTATATTATCCTAAAGTTTAGCAAATGACCGCTCTGCAGCTTCAATAGTCGCTTGTACTTCTTGCTCAGTGTGCGCAGCGCACACAAAGCCTGCTTCAAAAGCCGAAGGGGCTAGGTATACACCTTCTTCTAGCATTAGATGGAAAAAGCGCTTGAAGCGTTCTAAATCACATTCTGTTGCTTGCTTATAGGTGGTTACTTTTTCTGCTTCAGTAAAGAAAAAGCCATACATACCGCCAGCGTAGTTAGTGGTTAAAAAAATGTCTGCTTTTTTAGCGCCAGCCTCAAAACCTTCACAAATAGCTTTAGAAATTGCTTCTAACTTATCGTGTAAACCTGGCTCGCTTAATAGCTCAAGTGATTTTAAACCTGCAGCCATTGCAATAGGGTTACCAGAAAGCGTACCCGCTTGGTAAACCGGACCTACTGGCGCAATGTAATCCATAATTTCGGTTTTCCCGCCAAAGGCACCAACAGGCATGCCGCCGCCAATGACTTTACCTAAACAGGTTAAGTCAGGTTTGATGTTGTAATACGCTTGTGCGCCACCTAATGCAACACGAAAGCCGGTCATTACTTCGTCAAAAATAAGCACCGATTTGTACTCATCACATACTGCACGCAAGCCTTCTAAAAAGCCTTCAACAGGAGGAATACAGTTCATGTTACCTGCTACTGGCTCAACAATAACACAAGCAATGTCGTCAGCGTATTTTTCAAAAACAGCTTTTACTTCATCAAGGTTATTAAACGATACGGTAAGCGTGTGCTTTGCAAAATCCTCAGGAATACCTGGTGAATTTGGCACACCCATGGTAAGTGCCCCAGAGCCTGCTTTTACCAATAACGAGTCCGCATGGCCGTGGTAACAACCTTCAAATTTTAGGATTTTATCACGTCCTGTATAGCCACGTGCTAAACGAATAGCGCTCATAGTGGCTTCTGTTCCTGAGCTTACCATGCGTACTTTTTCGATTGATGGAACAAGCGCTTTTACTTTTTCGGCCATTAAAATTTCGGCTTCAGTAGGGGCGCCATAACTTAAGCCATTTTCTACTGCTTCATGCACTGCTTGCTTTATAGCTGGGTGATTATGGCCCATGATCATTGGGCCCCACGAGCCTACGTAATCAATATAACGGTTGCCATCAGCATCAAAAGTAAATGCGCCTTCTGCTTTGGTAATAAATAGTGGCGTACCACCTACACCGTTAAATGCACGTACAGGTGAATTTACACCACCAGGAATTGAAGTTTGTGCGCGATTAAATAAATCTTGGCTAATTGTCATGAAAAATCCTATAAATTGTCGCTTGGTAAAAGTGTTTAGCTGTCGCGTTTGCGGCTAAACCAAGGAACGTCTACTTCATATTGCTCGACTTTGTTTTCTACGCCGAGGGTTAAAGCAAACAGTGCCATACGAATCAATACGCCATTTTGCACTTGGCGAAATATTGCTAAGTTGTCGTTACTGTTTAAGTCGTTATCAAGCTCGTTAGCTTCTAAACGGCTATCACGTGGAAGCGGATGCATAAGCACTGAATTTGGCTTACAGTGCGCGTTATAAATTGATTGGCTGATTCTAAAGCCGCCACGGTATTTGTTGGCTTCTTCTTGTGAAGGGAAGCGCTCTTCTTGAATGCGTGTTTGGTACACAATATCAGCTGCTAAGTTACCTTCCATTTTGTTAACTAGCTGTATTTTATGGCCTGCATTTTCGACAGCATCTAAAATACTGGTTGGCATTTGCAGCCCATCGGGCGCCACCATCGAAAACTTCACATTTTTGTAATGGCACAATAATTTAGAGAGTGAATGGACTGTACGGCCATATTTTAAATCGCCAACTAGGGCGATATGCATGCCATCTATACTTTGCTCAAATCGGTTTAGTTCACGCTCAATGGTTAGTAAGTCAAGCAATGCTTGAGTAGGGTGTTCGTTAGGGCCGTCCCCCCCATTTATAACAGGTACGGTACAACCTTCTGAAAATTCGCTTACCGAGCCTGCATCAGGGTGACGCATAGCAACGGCATCAGCATATGCCGAGATAACGCGCGCTGTATCGTAAAGCGACTCACCTTTAGCAAGAGCGGAGCTTTGCATACCGGTTGTTTCGCGCACGCCACCGCCTAGTAAATTAAAAGCAGTACCAAAGCTTACACGCGTTCGTGTGCTTGGTTCAAAAAACAAATTGGCTAAAATAGCGCCTTCTAGCACAGTTGTTTGCTTTTGTTTTTTAGCATAAGGCTCCATTTTTTTTGCTACTGCAAAAATACGCTCAATGCAGTCTCTGTCGAGTTGATTTACCGACAGTATATGTTCACCTTGGAAACTTAACATGGGGTTATTCCTAATCAATCAAAGGGGCGCGATAATCCATAAAAATGGGGCACGCAATCGCGCGTGTTATAGCAAGTATTGTAAATTGCAGCGCAGTTTAACATGCGCTGTGATGCTTATAAATTAGGTTTTATCACCGCAAGCGCAACAATAATTAGCAGCGCAATCACTGGGAGCTCATTAAAAATACGATAAAAGCGGTCTGTTTTGGTATTTCTGTCGTTTTTAAAGTCGCTTAGTAATTTAAAACAGTAACCATGGTATAGATATAAAATGATGACCAGTACCAGTTTGTAGTGCAGCCACATGCTGTATCTAAACCACTCACGACCATATTCTACAATGGTGAGCACACCAAAAACGGCCGTTAAAATGGCAAACGGGGTAACAAAAAAGAGTAGCCGACGTTCCATTACTTTAAGCATTGAGTTACAGGCTTTTTCTTCGCTCATCGCGTGGTATACAAATAACCGAGGTAAATAAAAAATACCGGCAAACCAAGCAATCATAAAAAAAATGTGCAGTGTTTTATAAATTAATAAAGCGCTCATAAGAATCCTAAAGTAGGCTGTTACGAATAGTTAAAATATTATTTATTTGATCCCAGCGTAATAGCCCCATTATTTGTTGGTCATCTAGCAAGTTGTAAACATACAGGGCACCGCTGCGTTTATCTTTTAAAATATCAAAGGCATCGGCTAAGGTCGATTGGCTGCTAATACCCTGTAAACTAATGTAGTTTATATTTATGGTTTCGCCCGACATCAGAGTAAGGTCATACTCTGCTAAACGATAGCCGTTTTCTTCGTCGAAGACGATTAAAGGGGTTTGGCTGTCCATGGCATCTAGGGTGTTTTTTATTTGCTCTTTATCATCAGAATAAAGCAGCTTAAAGTTTTCATCCATATCATCCATTATGCCCACTTTTTGTAGCGCCTCCGTTGCGGGCGATACATGATAGGGGAGCCCTTGAAAATCGAGCTGTTGCAAAAATATAGACCGATTACCAAATACTTGCAGCGCCGTTACATAAGCGGTTGTTATCACTAACATGGCCGGTACAATAATCTCTGGCGAGGAGGTAAGCTCCATCACCGTTGTTAATGCAGCTAACGGCGCATGTAATGTAGCTGCGAGTAACCCTGCCATGCCTAATACGCCGTATGTGCCCGCAATGTCAGCACCTGGGCTTATAAACTGGGCAAAAAAGGCCATTAAAGTACCGGTTAAAACCCCAAGCCCAATTACAGGGCCTATTAACCCTCCGGGTATACCTAAGCCAATTGCAAACAGGGTGGCCAGCAGTTTAGCTATTAAAATAGTGGTAAGTAGCTGCGCGTTTTCTGGCGATTCAACCGCAATCGTAATTGCGCTCATACCTGAGCCCATCGCTTGGGGCACTGCATAGGCAATAATACTCGCAATACAACCTGCAATGAGTAAACGAGGAAACATGCTTAAAGGTTTAAATGTTTTTATGATCAGCATTAAATTTTGATTAAAGCTATAGGCAATTGCCCCTAAGGCCATACCACATAAAATTAAATATGGGTAATGCCAACCACTCAATGGCGTAATGCTAATAAGTGCCAGCTCCGAGCCTTCACCAAACACAAACTGTGTTGCTAAAGCGCCCGTTAACGCAGCAAGCATAATTGGTACAAAAATATGCACTTTATACTCACGTAGCACCACTTCCATAACAAAAATAACCGCAGCCAGTGGGGTATTAAACGAGGCTGCAATACCAGCGGCGACACCACAGCCACTTAATGTGCGCATGGCGTTGTGTGGTAAATGCAGTTTGTCGGCTAATATACTTGCGCCAGTAGCGCCCATATGAACAGATGGCCCTTCGCGACCAACCGAAAAACCACTTATTAATGCCAGTGCACCACCAACAAATTGGTTTACAGTATTGTACAAAGGCATTTGCCCATAATGGCGTTTAATACGATGAATAACAAAAGGAATGCCTAAACGATAGTGCTTAAAACCAGTAAACGCGGCAAAGGTTGCTATTAATAGCGCTGCAATTAATGGCATTAAAACCCGTTCAAGAGTAGGGATAGTGGTAAAGTTATCAGGAGTGTCTAAAAATAAGCTTTGAAAAAACAGAATCGTTAAGCGAAATAAAATGATAAAAAATGCAGCAATTAAACCAGCACTTACGCCTAATAAGCATAATTGCACAGAGGTTTTTGGTTTTGCTAATCGACGCCTGAGTTGCTCAAGCCACATGCTGTATTCTCCGCCACATTTTTTCAGCGAGCAGTTTAGCAAAAGAGCGCAGGTAAGTCCTTGTGATTTTGCAAATTTAGTTACTAATATTAACAAATATTACAGCGTCTCTCTCAATACTATTTGTTTTGGTACCAGCCAAAGTAAAGGTTAATAAGTAAGATACCCTAACAGATGTTTGACTATACTTGATTAAAATACTCGGGTATTAGATAATCACGCCATTGCGATATTGAGGGTTTTAAAATGTCTGAAGAATTACCAATAAAGTTCAGCGATGCAGCTGCTGTTCGTGTTAAACAGTTAATCGACGAAGAAGAAAATCCAGATTTAAAACTGCGTGTTTATGTAACAGGCGGCGGTTGTTCTGGTTTTCAATATGGTTTTACTTTTGATGAAAAAGCAAATCCTGGTGATTTAGAAATAGTTAAAAATGGTGTAACGCTGGTTATTGATCCAATGAGTATTCAGTACTTAGTTGATGGCGAAGTGGATTACACTGAAGGGTTAGAAGGCGCACGCTTTTTTGTATCTAACCCTAATGCAACGACCACCTGCGGGTGTGGTGCAAGTTTTAGCGTTTAAGCAATTTACGCTTAGTTATTAAAGCCGCATTAGCGGCTTTTTTAATGTCTAAAATTCAATCGGGCTGTAGTGGGTAAGTTGCATTATTAATACAAAAAAGCCTAATACAAACGCAGAAAAAGCAAGAATGTATAAAAAGCCTTTCTTACCTTGTTTAATAGGTACGCCGTAATGACGTAAAAACATAAACCATAAAAAGCATAGTAAAACTGGTAACAAAAATAAGACTCTAAACATACTTCCTCTTTAGTCCCTCAATAAGGGAAAAACGTTATTTATGGGAACTTTTTTACTGATACTGTTGTTTAAACATCAATACAGCAAGGTTATTCGCACGTTAATTTGTAACAAAGCGCTTTTATCTTACAATTAATTTTTTAGTAAAAAACTTAATATTTTTGGTACGTTAACTTAAATATTCAGCATAAGTAAAGGTTAGTGGTTGGGTAAATTTATGCAAACTATGTAATTAATTATTTAACCGAACTGTTAATAGTATATAATGTATCCAAGAGTGAGACGGGCAAAATTTCACTCTTAATAAAAACAAACCTATATCCTATTTTTGCGGGTTAGCACTGAATAGATTGGTAGGTTGAATAAGTAGCAATACCTTTGCTTATTTTAAGCAATAGCTTGCTATTGAAAAATGTAGTGGGTATCTGCTTATATGCCACCAATCATTGTGTGACTACTGCTTTGACGGGTATGTCATATCATCTAGTAGGAGATGTAAAATGATGGGCAAAACTGTTTCTTCTGAAGAAAACGAAAAGCTAACTAAATGGCTTAAAACAAAACGCCATGAAAAGGGTCATACAATGCGTAGCCTAGCACAAGTGCTAGGAACACCTCACTCATTTATCGGTAAGATTGAAAATCAAGAACGCCGTTTAGATGTTATTGAGTTTGTACGTTACTGTAATGCACTTGAAGTTGATCCGCATGAAGCGCTAGGCTTAATTAAAGCGGATTAATATTGTTTTGCTTAGGGTGTTATAAGGGGCACTTGAATGGCCTAAGCAAATCACGTTAATGCAGGGATGCATTATCTATTTTGATGGTAATTTTGCTCTAACTGATAAAGCTTATGCCTAATCAAATATAAAAACACCAGCGAAGGGATTACCATTAGTGCCGTTAACACAAAAAATAATGCCCAGTTCCCCATTAGCCAATCATCAATAACCACACCACTGTAACTTGAAAGCAATGTGCGCCCTAAATTCCCTAATGAGGCAAGTAAAGCATAATGTGTTGCACTAAATGCTCGGTCACATAACATCGATATAAACGCCACCATCGCCACTAACGACCAGGCTTGCGTAAAGCCATCAATAACAATAGCAAAAGCGTATAATCCTAAATTAGGGCCAACCAGTGCAATAGCCGAAAATGCTAAATTAGACCCCGCCATTGCCACACCACTTATAAATAGTCCTTTTACAATGCCGTACTTTTGATTGAATAAGCTGCCCACAAAGGTAAAAGCAATGGTGAGTACGGCCGTGCCTACTTTTGAAAAGGTAGCTATATCACTGTTACTAAAGCCTATTTCTTTATAAAAAACAATCGACATTCGCCCTAAAAAAGCTTCGCCAATTTTAAATAAGAAAATAAATGCTAATAAGGCAAGGGCTGTTTTTACGCCATTTTTCGCAAAAAAGGTTTTAAAGGGATCAACCACTGTAACGCCAAGCCAAGCAATCACTTTAGTAAAGGGTGTTTGCTTAATGCTGGCTAGTTTTTCAAGGTATACACGCTCAAGCTCTGCGTGAACAGCTTCTCGGTTTGATTTAGGCTCTTTAGCAAACAACACGCCGCTCATTAGCAGTAACATAACAGCGGCTAAAAAGTAATACACTTGTGGCCAATCTAAAGAGGGGATATCGGCCATGTAAAAAGGAATAGCACCAAGTAATGCGTAACCTGTCCACCAACCCGATGTGGCCATAGCAGCAGCGGCAGTGGCTTTGTGAGATTCGTTTTCGCTTAACGTATCTATTCTAAATGCATCAATTGCGATGTCTTGTGTGGCAGAGGCGACTGCGATGAGTAAACACAAGCCGGCGGCAATTGCTAAGTTTGCTTTTAAATCAAGGCCTGCTAAAAGCAGGGTGCCAATAAACATAAAGCTTTGACAAAATATAATCCAGCTGCGACGTTGCCCAAACCATTTGTACAATAAGGGCAGCTTGGTTCTATCAATAAGTGGCGACCACATAAAGTTAATGCTGTATGCGCCAAATACAATACCAAATAAGCCAATCATACTGCGGCTTAGGCCTTCATCTTTTAGCCAAGCCGACATAACTGAGCCAATCAGCACCCATGGAAAACCACTGCTCATACCAAATATAAAAATATTGATTAAACGTTTATCTTTAAAATACGAGAAATATTCGCTTATTGAGAGGGTTTTGCTCATAGGGCCTTCATTGGCGTTGGGTGCAACTTAGTTACACCTCAGTGATTTATAATGGGGTTTGCTCAAGTACTTTAATATTTAAAATAACAACGGGCGTTTTAGGTACAAAGTCGTAGCCAATTTTTTCATTAAAGCCGGTTTCTACAGCCATAATTTTATCTAGCGTGTCGTAACCATCCATTACATTGCCAAACACGGCAAAGCCCCAATCTCTTCCTGGGTTTAAATGATCGTTATCATCCATATTAAAAAAGAACTGGCGAGTTCCTGAATGCGGTTCACGGTCTTGATACGCCATAGCAATGCTGTACATGTCATTTTTTAAACCGTTACCACTTTCGTTAAATATAGGGTCGTTTTCGTGCAGGCCGTCAAGGTCTTTATCGTAGCCACCGCCTTGTATTACAAAGTCACGGTCGTTTTCAACATCACGTTCTACACGGTGGAATATACTGCCTTGGTAACTTTTATCCATTACGTAGGTTAAAAAGTTATTTACTGTAATAGGGGCTTTTGAGCGGTCTAGCTCAACCACAATGCTACCCAATGACGTGACTATTTCTACACGCGGGAAAATATTGTCTTTTTGTACAAAACGGCCTTCTTGCGCGGCAAAGGTGCTTACACTAAATAGTAGGCTCAAGCAGATTAAAAATTGTTTCATTGTTAACCTTCTAAAAATTCAATTAATTCTGGGTCCGACACAATGCGGGTTATAATTTGTTCCGTCAACTTATTGAGTTGACCTTCAATTTTGGCGCGATCGTGGCTCAGCGGCCCTTCTAAATTTGCGCTGCCGCGGTACACCTTAGTGAAATTACTGGTAGAGCGAAGTACGCGCACACCCAATTCAATGTTCGCTTCGCTGGTATGGCTCATGAGCTTTTCAGTCACTAGTGCTTGTAAGGCATGAATGTCAAGTTCAAAGCGGGTTGTTGCTAAGTTAGAAATACTTGCTCCGTTACGGTTTAGCGCGCTATCTAATACGCTTTTAACAGAGGTAACAATATCTTGGCTTGCAAAGGTTTTAGTTTTATCTGACTCAACAAGCTTAAGGGTTGCGCTATCGCCCCGTAAATCAATGACGCTGGTACTTAAACTGGCTGATATAACACTAATTTGACCGTTTTTATAAACTGGGTTTAATATCACTTGGTTTGGCTGGTTACTGCATGCGCTAAACACCAGCATGGAGCAACAGGCTAAAATAAATTTAGTTAATTTCATTTTATAGCATCCCACTATTTTTAGTTGCGCTGAGCACTACAAACTTTTTGTTTGAACCTAATAGCTTACAGTTACCAAACATACGATTTAATTTATCGTGATAATCTAAATGACGATTACCAATAATACGCAGCTCGCCACCTTCTTTTAATGTATCTTTAGCTTGTTTAAACATTTGCCACGCAATGTGGTCGGTAACGGCTTGGGCTTGGTGAAATGGCGGGTTACACAACACCATATCAACACTGTTTCTTTCAAAGCCAGTTAAGCAATCATTTTCTATAAATTGGCAGTCATCAAATCTATTTGTTTGGTTAAGTTCTACATTTAAACGTGCAGATTCGACCGCCATGTACGACTCATCAACAAAGGTTACCGACGCATTTGGACAGCGTGATAGCGTCATTAACCCCACTACGCCATTACCACAGCCTAAGTCGATAATGCTTTTTGCCTTGGAGGTTTGTGGCAAGTAATTAAAAAAGAACCGTGCACCTATATCTAACGAATCGCGCGAAAACACATTGGCATGGTTCGTTATATTAAAATCAGTGCCTTCAAGTTGCCAACTGACCGGAAAGTTAGCCGCTTTATAACCGCCTTTTGCTGTACTTAATATCAAACGCGACTTTTTAACGGCCAAGCTTGTTTTGGTCTCGCCAATAAATTGCTCAAACGCTTTTATAGTTGAATTATGTATTTCCTTTGTTTTACCCGCGGCAATAACCGGTGTGCCAGGGGCAAGTACTTCACTTAACTCACTTAATTGAAACTGTAAGAACCCTACGTTACGTGGCACTTTTATTAGTACTAAATCAACCTCTTCAGGCAGCGCAGATAAGCTATCTAACTGTGTAAATTGTGCTGTTGATAGTTTATTTTCTTTTAAATTATAGGCTGCAGCTTGGTGGCTAATATAAGAATCGTTAACTGAACAAACCGTTAATTCACTAAAATAACAGGCCAGGGCACCAAACGCGTCGTTTAAAATGAGTAATGAGCGACAATCAGGGTGATGTTCGTTAACATAATTGATAAGGTACTCATCGGCCGAATCCCATGCTTGTAAACTGCGGTTTTTTTGATCCAAAGGGAAACGTTCAAGAGTAAATGTTTTATCGCCTAGCTGGGCTTGCGTCGTCATAATGGTTTGTTGATCAGAAATCTAATGTAGGTAAATTCTAACATGCAACGGCAAAACGCCAACCCCCAACAGTTACCAAACGGCTTTTCTTATCAAAGTAAGGCGCTTAGTGCGCAAAAAAGCCTCGATTTGTTCTATTATCTACAAAAAAACCTTAACTGGCAGCAGCCTAATGTCACTGTGTATGGCAGAACTGGACCCATACCACGTTTGCAATGCTTTATGAGTGATTTAAATATTGAATATGGCTACTCACACAGCAAACAAGTAGTAGAGCCGTGGGACGATGTACTTTTAACGATGCGCAAACGTTTAGAGCGACATTTAAACAAGCCGCTTAATTCGCTATTAATTAATTATTACCGTGATGGTAACGATACTATGGGCTGGCACAGTGATGATGAAATAGAACTCGGCCCAGAGCCGACCATAGTATGTATATCGCTCGGTGCTGAGCGCGTACTCAAGTTAAAACAAAAGGCCACGAATAAAGTCACCGACTTAAAATTACAAAGTGGCAGTTGCTTAGTGATGAGCGGGCATAGTCAGCGCGACTACCAGCACGCAATACCTAAACAAACAACCCTTGCGCACCCACGCATTAGCTTAACGTACCGATTTATTGAGCACATTAAACAAAAGCAATTTAGTTAGTTAAATTAACTTGTTATAGTAACTGCACAAATTAGTGACTAAATATGGTGTTTTAATGTCAATGCAACAACAAATCCAAGACAAGCTTAGTAGTGCGATTGCCTGTAAGCATTTAAACGTAATTAACGAAAGCCATATGCACAGCGCCGGTACTGAGTCGCATTTTAAAGTGATTGTAGTGAGCGAAGAGTTTGTGGGTAAACGTTTACTGCAGCGTCACCGCCAAATTAACGAAGTACTAAAAGATGAATTAGCAAATCATATACACGCATTAGCTATTCATACTTACACGCCTGATGAATTTGCAGAGCAAGGCGGCGAAGCGCCAGACTCACCTGATTGTTTAGGTGGCTCAAAGCTGAATTAATATAAATAGGGTATTTGATCGGTGTTTAACTGATCAGATCAGTGTTTTTAGTATTAGCCTTTAAACTAGCGCTAATTTTTATTGCAAAAGATATAGGATGATCAATGGTCATTAAGCCTAAAATTCGTGGATTTATTTGTACTAACGCACACCCTGTAGGCTGTGCAGAGCATGTTCAAGAACAAATTAACTATGTAAAACAACAAGGCAAATTAAAAGATGCGCCTAAAAATGTACTCGTAATAGGTGCATCTACTGGCTACGGTTTAGCGTCTCGTATTACGGCTGCTTTTGGTGGTGGTGCTAAAACATTAGGTATCTTCTTTGAAAAAGAAGGCACTGAACGTAAAACAGGCTCAGCCGGTTGGTATAACACAGCAGCATTTCAAGACGCTGCAGATGAAGCTGGGCTTTGGTCAAAAAATATTAATGGCGATGCGTTTTCTAACGAAATTAAGCAAAAGGCAATTGAGACAATCAAAGCAGATTTAGGCAAAGTAGACTGTATTATTTACAGCTTAGCATCACCTCGTCGTACTGATCCAAATACAGGTGAAGTGTATTCATCAACACTTAAGCCAATTGGCAATGCCGTTACCACTAAAAACTTAAATACGTCAAAGCGCGTAATTGACGAAGTAACAGTTGAAGCCGCAAGCCAAGATGACATCGACAACACCATTAAAGTGATGGGCGGTGAAGATTGGGAAATGTGGATTGATGCATTAAAAGAAGCCGATGTATTAGCCGATAACTTTAAAACCACTGCGTATACATATATAGGTAAAGAGTTAACGTGGCCAATCTACGGACACGCAACAATAGGTAAAGCAAAAGAAGATTTAGACCGTGCAACGGCTGCAATTAAAGAATCAACAAAAGATTTAAATGGTCAAGCCTATGTATCGTCTTTAAATGCGGTTGTTACTCAGGCAAGCTCTGCAATTCCTATTATGCCGCTATATATCTCTGCTTTATTTAAAGTAATGAAAGCCGATGGCACCTATGAGGGCACTATTGAGCAGATTCATGCTTTATTTAGCGAAAACTTATACGGTGAAAACCCACGCTTTGACGAGGGCGGTCACTTATTCCAAAACTACAAAGAGCTAGAAGACGATGTACAAGCGCGTGTGCAAGCTGTTTGGGATAGAGTAGATACGAGCTCAATTGATGAGCTAACTGATTACGTGGGCTATCATAACGAATTTTTACGTTTATTCGGTTTTGGCATTGACGCTGTTGACTATGAGCAAGATGTAGATGCAGTGAAGCCAATTGCAAACATGATTGACTAAATCATACTGTGTAATTATAAAAAGTCGCTTATTGCGGCTTTTTTGCTTTTAGTGTTTTAAATATTTTGTGGCCGTTAGGTGCTTAGGTTACCACTTTGGTCTACCTTGATTTTTATTTAAAACACTTAACAAAACTAAATAAGCGTTTCTGTCGTATAATTTTCATAAATACACTCGCATAGTCGTCCATAATGATGTTAAAATCGGAGCAATATGTGAGGAGTTTTACTGCGTTGCTTGTTTGATATTCCTAGCAAGTTGTTCTTTTGTACCTTGATATATCTTGGATAACTCAAATGGCGACGTGGTTGATACGATTTTTCAGTTTCTTTCCGTTAATTAATGCAAGTGCGTATGATCAACATAAAAAAAGGTCTGGATTTACCCATAGAGGGCGCGCCTCAGCAAGTTATTCATGATGGTTCTGCCATCAAACGTGTAGCTGTGCTAGGTGAAGAGTTTATCGGTATGCGTCCAACCATGCATGTTCGTGTGGATGACCAAGTCAAAAAAGGCCAGGTACTTTTTGAAGACAAAAAGAACCCAGGCGTCCTATTTACTGCACCAGCTTCTGGTACAGTAAAAGAAATTAATCGTGGTGCTAAACGTGTGCTGCAATCTGTTGTTATTGAAGTAAACGGCAGTGAGCAAATCACCTTTGACTCTTTCAATGCAGATGAGCTTGCAAGCTTATCGCGTGAAAAAGCCAAAGAAGTACTTGTTCAGTCAGGTCAATGGACAGCACTTCGTGCTCGCCCATTTAGCAAAGTAGCTGCGTTGGATGCAAATCCTAGCTCTATCTTTGTAACCGCTATCGACACAAACCCTCTTGCTGCAGACCCTGCAGTAATTATTGCCGAAAATGCAGCTGCATTTGAAGCGGGTCTTGCTGTTGTTTCGCGTTTGACCGATGGCAAAGTATTTGTATGTAAGCAAGCTGGCAGTCAAGTTCCTAGCTCGTCTATCGCTCAAGTAGAAGTACATGAGTTCGGTGGCGTGCATCCAGCAGGCTTAGTTGGTACTCATATTCATCACCTTGACGCAGTATCTGTGAATAAACAAGTTTGGCATATTGGTTACCAAGACGTTATCGCCTATGGTCACTTATTCCTTACTGGTGAAATCAACACTGACCGTGTAATTTCACTTGCAGGCCCTCGCGTTAAAAATCCTCGTTTAGTGAAAACACAACTAGGTGCTTCATTAGATGATTTAGTGGCAGGCGAATTAGAAGACGGTGATAACCGTGTAATTTCTGGTTCTGTTTTATCTGGCGCTATTTCTTCAGGTCCTCATGCATTCTTGGGTCGCTACCACGTTCAGGTGTCAGTTTTACTTGAAGGTCGCGAAAAAGAGCTGTTTGGTTGGATTGCACCAGGTAGTAATAAATTCTCTGTAACGCGTACATTCCTTTCTCACTTTGCACCGAGTCGTTTATTTAAAATGACAACGTCTACAGGTGGTTCAAAACGTGCCATGGTTCCAATTGGTAGCTACGAGCGCGTAATGCCGTTAGATATTTTGCCAACACTATTATTACGTGACTTAATCGCACGTGATTTAGACAGTGCAATTTCATTAGGCGCGCTTGAACTTGATGAAGAAGATTTAGCGTTATGTACCTTCGTTTGTCCGGGCAAATACGAGTATGGTTCTATCCTACGCGATTGCTTAACAACGATCGAGAAGGAAGGCTAAGAGATGGGTTTAAAGAAATTTTTAGAAGACATTGAGCCGCATTTTGAACCAGGTGGTAAACACGAAAAATGGTACGCCCTGTATGAAGCAGCCGCGACTATTTTTTATACGCCAGGTTATGTAAATAAAGGCGCAACTCACGTTCGCGATAATATCGACCTAAAACGTATGATGATTTTAGTGTGGATGGCGACGTTCCCAGCTATGTTTTTTGGTATGTTCAACATCGGTCATCAGGCCGCAGGTGCTTTAGCACAAGGTTTTGAACTAGCAAATTCTTGGCAGGTTGGTGTGTTCCAGTTATTTGGTGGTGAATTAACTGCTGAGTCGGGCTGGGGCGCTAAAATGTTCTACGGAGCATGTTTCTTCTTACCAATATACGCCGTTACGTTTGCAGTCGGTGGTTTTTGGGAAGTACTATTCGCTTCTGTGCGTAAGCATGAAGTTAACGAAGGTTTCTTCGTAACCTCTGTGTTATTTGCACTTATTTTGCCTGCGACAATTCCTTTATGGCAAGTGGCGTTAGGTATTACGTTTGGTGTAGTTATTGCTAAAGAAATCTTTGGTGGTACAGGGCGTAACTTCTTAAACCCTGCATTAGCGGGCCGTGCGTTTTTATTCTTCGCATACCCTGCACAAATTTCAGGCGACACAGTATGGACTGCAGTAGACTCGTTCTCTGGTGCAACTATGCTAGGTCAAGCGTTTGTAGGCACTCTTGATTACAGCAACATGGAGCTATGGTGGAATGCGTTTTACGGTTTCATTCAAGGTTCTGTAGGTGAAACATCTACCCTTGCTGTGCTTATTGGTGGCTTATTCTTAATTTACGTTCGCATCGCTTCTTGGCGCATTGTACTAGGTGTATTCCTAGGTATGGTGGCAACTGCATTCTTATTAAATGCAATTGGCTCTGAGAGCAACCCTGTATTTGCAATGCCTTGGCATTGGCATTTAGTACTGGGTGGTTTTGCATTTGGTATGTTCTTTATGGCTACTGACCCTGTATCAGCTGCATTTACCGATAAAGGTAAGTTCGCATACGGCGCGCTTATTGGCTTTATGGTAGTTATGATCCGTGTAGTAAACCCTGCTTTCCCAGAAGGCATGATGCTAGCAATTTTATTTGCTAACTTATTTGCTCCACTGTTCGATCACTTTGTAGTGCAAGCTAATATCAAGCGGAGGTTGGCACGTAATGTCTAGTAATAACGAATCAATCGGCAAAACGTTAACGGTTGTTGTTGCACTATGTTTAGTGTGTGCAATTATTGTATCGTTTGCTTCTGTACAGCTTCGTCCTTTACAGCAAGCTAATAAAACTCAAGATATTCAACGTAATATCTTAGCAGCAGCTGATATTGAAATTGCAAGTTCTGTATCTGACACATTCGATGGCAAAATCGAAGCACGTGTTGTGGATATGGACACTGGCGAGTTTGTTGAAGGTGCTGATCCTAACTCATTTGATTTCGAAAAAACGAAATTCGATCAACAAAGAAGTTTTGCACTTAAAGCAGAAGGGATTAAGGACATCGCTGGTATTCAGCGTATGACTAAAAACTCACCTGTTTACATCTCTAAAAAAGAAGATGGCTCTACAGATGCAATCATTTTACCTATCCAAGGTTACGGCCTTTGGGGTGTTATGTACGGTTTCTTAGCGCTTGAAAGCGATGGCGAAACAGTTAAAAACATCAACTTCTACAAGCATAGCGAAACACCAGGCCTGGGTGGCGAAATTCAAAACCCACAATGGACAGCTAAATGGCAAGGTAAAGAGTTACCTATTAACATTATGAAAAGCGGTGCTAGCAACGAACATCAAATTGATGGTTTATCAGGTGCTACACTAACTTCTAATGGTGTTGATCACACAGTTGACTTTTGGACTGGTGAAAACGGCTTTGGTCCTTTCCTTGCGAAGGTACGTGAAGGAGCGTTGAAATAATGGCTGATACTAAAGAAATGAAATCGGTCCTATTTGGTCCGGTTTTAGCTAACAACCCAATCGCATTACAAGTACTTGGTATTTGTTCTGCTCTGGCGGTAACGTCTAGCTTAAAAAATGCCTTAATCATGTCAATTGCATTGACATTAGTAACGGCGTTTTCTAGCTTGTTCATTTCAAGCATTCGTAACCACATACCTTCATCAGTACGTATTATCGTACAGATGACGATCATTGCTTCACTAGTAATTGTTGTAGACCAAGTATTACAAGCATTCTCTTACGCTACGGCAAAAGAGCTTTCTGTATTCGTTGGCCTAATTATTACTAACTGTATTGTTATGGGTCGTGCTGAAGCGTACGCAATGAAGTCGCCACCACTTATGTCATTTTTAGATGGCATTGGTAATGGTCTAGGCTACTCAGTGGTATTACTTACTGTTGGTTTCATTCGTGAGCTATTTGGTAAGGGAACACTATTCGGTGTTGATATTATCCCATTAGTACAAGATGGTGGTTGGTATCAACCTATGGGTCTATTGATTTTACCACCGAGTGCATTCTTCATCATTGGTTTATTCATATGGGTACTTCGTACTTATAAGAAAGACCAAGTAGAAGCTAAAGCGTAAGGGGCAAGCAGTGGAACATTATATTAGTTTATTTGTAAAAGCGGTTTTTATTGAAAACTTAGCTTTAGCTTTCTTCCTAGGTATGTGTACTTTCTTAGCTGTATCTAAAAAAGTAACTACATCAATTGGCCTAGGTGTAGCCGTTATTGTTGTACTAGGTATCTCTGTACCAGTAAATAACTTGGTTTACCATGCCGTACTTGCACCAGGTGCATTAGAGTGGCTTGGTTACCCTGAAGCAGACCTTAGCTTTTTACGTTTCTTAACTTTCATTGGTGTTATTGCAGCACTAGTGCAAATTTTGGAAATGGCATTAGATAAGTTTTTCCCTGCACTTTACAACGCATTAGGTATCTTCTTACCACTAATCACAGTTAACTGTGCAATTTTTGGTGCGGTATCATTCATGGTTGAGCGTAACTATAACTTCGGTGAGTCTGTTGTTTATGGTGTTGGCGCTGGTGTTGGTTGGGCGCTTGCAATTACATTGCTTGCAGGTATCCGTGAGAAAATGAAATATTCAGACGTGCCAGATGGCCTACGTGGTTTAGGTATTACCTTCATCACTGTTGGTTTAATGGGTCTTGGCTTTATGTCATTCTCTGGTATTTCACTGTAAAGGTAGCGAGGATAAATCATGAGTTATGAGATTTTCTTAGGCGTTGGTGTTTTCATCGCTATCGTTGTACTACTAGTTTTAGTTATCATTGGTGCTAAATCTAAGTTAGTTGCAAGCGGTGACATCATCATCGGTATTAATGGCGATCCAGATAAAGCCATTAAAACATCAGCAGGTAGCAAGCTTTTAGGCGCGCTATCTGAATCAGGTATTTTCGTATCATCTGCATGTGGTGGCGGTGGCTCTTGTGGTCAGTGTCGTGTACACATTAAAGAAGGTGGTGGCGATATCTTACCAACAGAACTTGATCACATTTCTAAAGGTGAAGCCCGTGAAGGCTGTCGTTTAGCGTGTCAGGTAAATGTTAAAAACGACATGGAAATTGAACTTGAAGAGTCAATTTTCGGTGTTAAAAAATGGGATTGTGAAGTTATCTCTAACGATAACAAAGCAACGTTCATTAAAGAGCTTAAGCTACAAATTCCAGATGGCGAATCAGTGCCTTTCCGTGCGGGTGGTTACATCCAAATCGAAGCGCCTGCTCACCATGTTAAATACGCAGATTTCGATATTCCTGAAGAGTATCGTGGCGACTGGAATCACTTTGGTTTCTTCGACCTGGAGTCAAAAGTAGACGACGAAACTATTCGTGCATACTCAATGGCTAACTACCCAGAAGAAGAAGGCATTATCATGCTTAACGTGCGTATTGCTACGCCGCCGCCAAGAAATCTAAGCCTACCATGTGGTAAAATGTCATCGTACATTTGGTCACTTAAAAAAGGCGACAAGGTTACTATTTCAGGCCCATTTGGTGAGTTCTTCGCTAAAGACACTGACGCTGAAATGGTATTCGTAGGTGGTGGTGCAGGTATGGCACCAATGCGTTCACATATCTTTGACCAACTTAAGCGTTTAAATTCTAAGCGTAAGATTAGTTTCTGGTACGGTGCGCGTTCTGAGCGTGAAATGTTCTATGTTGAAGATTTCGACGGCTTAGCAGCTGAAAACGATAACTTTGTATGGCATACCGCATTGTCTGATCCACAACCAGAAGATAACTGGGAAGGTTACACAGGCTTTATCCATAACGTACTTTATGAAAACTACTTGAAAGATCATGAAGCGCCAGAAGATTGTGAGTTCTACATGTGTGGTCCTCCAATGATGAACGCGGCTGTTATCGGCATGCTTAAAGACCTAGGTGTAGAAGACGAAAACATCTTACTAGATGACTTCGGTGGCTAACACCCATATCAAAACAACTTAGTTTTGGTTAAAATACAGGCCTCGTCGCACTGTGTGCTACGGGGCTTTTTTATTTTATTTTGCATGGGCTAATTTAATGAACAGAGTAAGCAGTTCTCAAGGCGTTATCAGTATTTTTTTATTAACTATAATACTATTTATCTCTGGCTGTGGGGTTGATAAAACACCTCAAGAGGTATTTTTAGAAGGCAAAACGATGGGCACCACCTATCATATTAAATACTTTGCCGACGATGAAAACATTGATGCCACTAAGTTACAGCAGCAAATAGATGATGAGCTAAAAGCAGTAAATCAGTCTATGTCTACGTATATTCCAGACTCTGAAATTAACACATTTAATAAACTACCCGCCAATCAGGTTATGCCAATTAGTGAAGACTTTAGGGCTGTGGTGAGTGAGTCGATTCGTATAGGTAAGTCGACCAAAACGCTTGATGTAACGATGGGCCCGTTAATAGATTTATGGGGCTTTGGGCCTGATAAAAAACCAACTAAGCGCCCAAGTGATGAAGCACTTGCTGCAATGATTGAAAAAATTGGTGTAGATAAACTCAACCTTACTGAGCAGGGCCTTGCTAAAATAGTTGATGGTTTAGAGCTGTCGTTTTCGGCCACAGCGAAAGGGTATAGCATTGATAAAGTAGCGCAATTACTTGAAAGTCAAAATATTAGTAACTACATGGTAGAAATAGGTGGGGAGCTGCGCATTGGCGGTGAAAAGCCAAATAACCAAGACTGGAAAATCGCGATAGAGCAGCCAGATGCGCCACCAGGCGAGCGAAAAGTTCACCGTGTATTAACGCCCGGTACGAATGGCATTGCAACATCAGGTGACTACCGTATTTTTTATAAAATGGATGGCGAAACCTACACCCATTTAATAGACCCTGTAACGGGCATGCCGATTAAACATGACTTAGTGTCGGTTACTGTATTGCACCCAAGTGCAATGACTGCAGATGGCTTAGCAACGGCATTAACGGTTATGGGAATGGATGATGCTAAAGCATATGCTGAAGAGCACGATTTACCAGTGTACTTAATGGCTAAATCAGACAAAGGCATTGTGACTTACGCGAGCACTGCATTTAAACCTTATTTATAATATAATGGCGTTTAGCTAACACTTTATTAGTGCTAAACGCATATTTCACTCGATTTTTTGAGATAGACTTCTCTCGCATCTATGTGGGTTTTGGGTGTATAATTTAGCGGTCGCTCAACAATGTTTGAGCATAATTTATTGCTGATCAATAGGGGCTAAGCAATGTCACTTTTTCTTCTTACATTTGGTTTATTAATTTTAATCGTGATAGCTATGGCTGTTGGTATGATCGTGCAAAGAAAATCTATGGCAAGTAGTTGTGGTGGATTAGGCTCGGTAGGTATTGATAAAGCCTGTGATTGTGACGATCCTTGTGATAAGCGTAAAAAGCGTATGGCTAAAGAGCAAGCCTGGAAAGAAAACCAAATTATTTAAGCAGTAGCTTAATGACAAAAAGCGCCTTATGGCGCTTTTTTTGTATCTGTATATTTAGTGCCCAGATTCTGTTTTAAATAAACACAAGCTAAATGTATTAGACCAAGGTCTATAGTTTAGTTTTTTTCACCTATTAGGTTTATTTTTCTCGTTTGTCAAATTGGAGCTAACACTCTAAAGTTTAACCATAGACACGGAGTAAGGCTCTCGTCATAAGCTAGAGGCATGAAGTTAGCCTCGCTTAAAAGAATCTTTATATTGTGTGTGAAGATGTTGTCAGTGTGAAAGGCAACTCAAGGTCGGTGGTGACCGGTTTTGAGTTGTTTTTATTCCCTACAATTGCCACGCAGTGTAAACCAAGAATCTTTATATTGTGTGTGAAGATGTTGTCAGTGTGAAAAGCGGCTCAAGTTCGGTGGTGACTGAATTTGGGCTGTTTTTGTTTATGCGGCTTTATTTTTAACTTCATTAATTCTCCTTATCTCTCCTCCTTAAGCTTACTAAATATAAACTAAGTCTTTATTTTTATTATGTTATTTTTTATTAACAAAATAGCTGCGAAAGCTTAACGCAAAACTTTATATTTTTTGTTGAACCGAAAACTGTCTTTGTTATACTCAGCATCGAACTTTCAGTAAGTTTTGAAAGTTTGATTGATGCGGATCAATTCTCACTAGGTAAATGTATGCTAGCCGGGTTTGATTGTATTTAGCACCTTGTTTTAGGGCTTACAGCAGCAATGTTTTTTAATTTTTCCATTGCGCGCTTTATTACTCTAATTTTGTTATTAGTCATTTAGTAGGTTATGTCTTTGAACACACTTTCTTTGCATCATACAAATACGGCTTTTGCTTCTAGCAATCCGCAAACGTGTGAGCGCTTGAATAAAGCAGGCAAGGGTGTGTGTGTCGCTATAACATTATTAGTGTTTAATACGGTAATGCTGCTAAGTGGTGCATTAGAGGATGCCTTTCAGCTTGAAGCGCTGTTTAGCAATGGCTCTATTGTTGAGCCTGTTTTGCTGCACATCACGCAATTTTTAGCTCATCCGATCATATCTAGTCAGTTACTCATTGGCCTTTGCTGGTTATTGTTCCACATTTTTCCGGCGCGTCGTGCTGGAATAATCCTTCGTAAAGCCGCTTTCGCTTTTCGCGAGGCAAAAGTACATCAACCTGTGTCCGCTGCACATGGTTGTCGTGCTCCACCTAGCTTTACAGGTTGTCTGTAAGGCTTCACTTGTTGCTGGTTTTAATTATTTTTTCTTGCTGTAAATAATTAAAGTTTGCATTAGCAATGTAGCCGCGTGTTTTAAACACGTCAGCCAACCAACACTCACCCAAGTTAACTTTTATTACGTTATATAAATGCGTTTAGAAGCTGGGTTTGTTGCTAGGTTTTTTTTGCATCCACTTGCAGCGGTTTCAGTCCCCTTTATTTTTATAATTTAGTGCTAGTTAACTTGGGTTTTTATAGAAAAATCGTTGCTTTATTTTTATTCAAAGCAGCAAATTGAAACTCTAGGTTTGTAGGATACTCCCTTGTTAATTCGTAACCTTTGTAATATTGCTTTAGCTAGTACGGTGCTGGCGCTGTCAGGCTGTAAAGGCGGGATACTCGATCCAAAAGGCCAAATAGGTATTGATGAGAAAAACTTAATCATCATTGCTACTGTCCTTATGCTGCTCGTAGTAATCCCCGTTATTGTGATGACTTTGTATTTCGCATGGAAATACCGAGACACACAAGATCATGAAATTTATGCACCAAAATGGGCTCATTCAAATAAGATTGAAGCCGTTGTTTGGGCTGTTCCTATTGTTATCGTTATTATTTTAGGTGTTATTACTTGGCAGTCTACCCAAGACTTAGACCCCTATAAACCTATTGAAGGTAAAGGCGAGCACCTCACTGTAGAGGTGGTTTCATTAAACTGGAAGTGGCTATTTATTTACCCAGAGCAAGGTATTGCAACGGTAAATGAATTGGTATTTCCGGCTAATGTACCTGTTGAATACAAAATCACTTCACAAAGCACAATGAACTCGTTTTTTATTCCTCAGCTAGGTAGTCAAATTTATTCTATGGCTGGCATGGAAACCAAGCTTCACTTAATTGCTAATGAGCCGGGCACATTTAAAGGCTTTTCAGCTAATTACAGTGGCGCAGGTTTTACCGGTATGAAATTCAATGCCATTGCCACTCCAACACAAGCCGATTTTGACAAGTGGGTAACAAGCGTTAAAGCCAATGCTAATAACCTCACTCATGCTAATTATGTGGAGCTTGCAAAAGCCAGTGAAAACAACCCTGTTGCTTATTATGGCAAGGTTGATGACGGCTTATTTCATACCATTGTTATGAAGTATATGCAGGCACATGGCGATATGAATAAAAAACATCAAGCGATGAGCGAGCATGGGCAAATGAGCAAAAAGCACCATGAAATGAATGAACACGCAATGCCTTCATCTCACAGCCAGGGCGAGGAATAATAATGTCGTTTTTAGGTAAACTTTCACTCGACGCAATTCCGTTTCATGAGCCAATTATAATGGTTACCATGACGGTGATAGCGATTGCCGGGCTTATTATTGCCGGGCTTATTACTAAATATAAAAAGTGGGGCGTGCTTTGGCACGACTGGATCACCTCTGTTGATCATAAACGCTTAGGCGTAATGTACATCTTTTTAGCATTAATAATGCTATTTCGTGGTTTTTCTGATGCCATTATGATGCGCGCGCAGTTAGCACTTGCTACCAGTGGTGCGCCAGGTTATTTGCCTCCTGAGCATTACGACCAAATATTTACAGCGCACGGCGTTATCATGATCATATTCATGGCTATGCCATTTATGATTGGCCTAATGAACATTGTATTACCACTGCAAATTGGTGCACGTGATGTTGCATTCCCATTTCTAAATAATTTAAGTTTTTGGTTTACCGCCAGCGGCGCCATTTTAATTAACTTGTCGCTTGTATTTGGTGAGTTTGCAAAAACAGGTTGGGTGGCATATCCGCCGCTTTCGGAGCTGACCTTTAGCCCTGGGGTAGGGGTCGATTATTATATATGGGCCTTGCAAATATCCGGGCTCGGTACGCTTTTAACGGCAGTAAACTTTTTAGTTACTGTGTTTAAAATGCGTGCCCCAGGTATGACCCTAATGAAAATGCCAATTTTTACATGGGCATGTACATGGGCAAATATCTTAATTGCAGCTTCTTTCCCTATTTTAACTGCTGTGCTGGGCATGCTAACGCTTGACCGTTACCTTGATTTTCACTTTTTTACTAATGCAGCGGGCGGCAACGCCATGATGTACATCAACCTGTTTTGGGCGTGGGGTCACCCTGAGGTTTATATTTTAGTACTGCCTGCGTTTGGTATTTTTTCTGAAATTATCTCAACCTTTGCCGGTAAACGTTTATTTGGTTACAAATCGATGGTATATGCCAGCGGTGCAATCTCTATTTTAGGTTTTATTGTTTGGCTACACCACTTTTTCACCATGGGGTCGAGTGCAAACGTTAATGCGTTCTTTGGGGTAATGACCATGGTTATTGCAGTCCCTACTGGCGTTAAGTTATTCAACTGGTTGTTTACTATTTACCGCGGCCGTTTACGTATCAGCGTTCCTGTACTTTGGACATTAGGCTTTATGGTTACCTTTACAGTAGGCGGTATGACCGGCGTACTACTGGCTATTCCGGGTGCCGATTACGTGTTGCATAACAGTTTATTCTTAATTGCGCATTTCCATAACACAATTATTGGTGGCGCTGTATTTGGCTACCTTGCAGGTTTTGTGTTTTGGTTCCCTAAAGCAATGGGCTTTAAGCTTAGCGAAAAATGGGGTAAAGCGTCTTTTTGGTGTTGGATAGTTGGTTTCTTCGTGGCATTTATGCCGCTGTATGTACTTGGTTTCTTAGGTATGACTCGTCGCTTAAACCACACTAATAACCCAGATTGGAACATATGGTTATACATTGCAGCAGGCGGTGCTGTCATTATTATGTTTGGTATTATTTTCCAAGCCGTGCAGTTATTTGTTAGCTTTAGAGACCGCGAAGTACTTGACGATACAACAGGCGATCCATGGAACGCACATACCCTTGAGTGGGCAACCAGCTCACCTCCACAAGTGTATAACTTTGCCACTATTCCACACATTGACGATATTGATGCCTGGACCGACATGAAAGAAAAAGGCCAAGCTTATCAAACAAAAGCAAGTTACAGCCCAATTCATATGCCTAAAAATACCTCTGCAGGTGTGTTGATGGCAGCCAGCCTAACAGCATTTTGTTTTGCCATGATCTGGCATATTTGGTGGTTAGCTGTAGTAGGGCTAGTGGGTGGAATTGCCATATTTATTAAGCGTTGTTACACCAATGATGTTGATTACTACATACAGCCAGATGAAATTGCACGCACTGAAGCTGCGTATAATTCAAGTGGAAATAAGGAGCTAAGCGCGTGAGTACACTTTCTGCAAATCTAGAATCTGCAAATTTAGACTCTGTATCGCACGATGATCATACACATGAGCATCACGATACCTCTGGCGATACAATTTTTGGCTTTTGGTTATACCTAATGACCGATTGCCTATTGTTTGCATCGTTTTTTGCCACTTACGCCGTGCTGTTTATGAACACAGCCGGTGGTGTATCAGGTAAAGATATTTTTGAACTTGACTTTGTTGCAGTAGAAACAGCGGCGCTACTTATTAGTAGTATTACCTTCGGTTTTGCCATGATCGCTGCTCAAGGGCAAAAAAAGGCACTCACACTCACCTGGTTGTTTATCACCTTTTGTTTAGGTGCTGCGTTTATTGGTATGGAAATATACGAGTTTCATCACCTAATTGTGCATGGTAATGGCCCACAACAAAGTGCCTTTTTAACGTCGTTCTTCTCGTTAGTTGGCTTACATGGTTTACATGTAACAGCGGGTTTAATTTGGATGACAATCATGATGATAGAAGTGGCTAAACGTGGTTTAGGTAAACCAACCCTAACGCGTTTAAGCTGTCTAAGCCTATTTTGGCACTTCTTAGACATTGTTTGGATTTGTGTATTTACCGTTGTTTATTTAATGGGAGCAATGTAATGAGCCACAGCGAAACACATGCGTTAAAGCAAATGCAAAGTGAGCACCATGATGAATCTCATGGCAGCGTTAAAACGTACTTAATAGGCTTTGTGCTATCAATAATTTTAACCGCCATACCGTTTTACATGGTTATGGAAGGCGACTTTTCTAAAGTAACGACGCTCTGGAGTATTGTTACTTTAGCTATTGTACAAATTTGGGTGCATTTAAAGTACTTTTTACACCTTAATTTTACGACAGAAGATGGCCGTGCAAGTACCTTCTCATTTTTATTCAGCGCCCTAATTATCGTCATGGTTGTTGGGTTATCGGTTTGGATAATTTACGAATCTAACGCAATGATGATGTACTAGGAGTTAAAGATGTTTCGTCGTTATTTATCAGTGACTAAGCCGGGCATTATTATGGGTAATCTTATTAGCGTGGCAGGCGGTTTTTTACTCGCCTCGCGCGGAGATATAGACCCATGGTTAATGGTTGTTACGCTTATTGGCTTGTCACTTGTGGTTGCATCGGGCTGTGCTATCAACAATGTAATTGATAGAGACATAGATGTAGCCATGGCACGTACGCGTACGCGGGTGACAGTAACAGGCGAAATGTCGGCCTTTGTTGCACTGAGTCACGGTGTTTTGTTGGGGTTTGTAGGTTTTGGGTTACTCATTGCTTACACCACACAAGCCGCGGTATTTTTTGCAGCGTTTGGCTATGTCATTTATGTTGGGGTTTATAGCCTTTACATGAAACGCAATTCTGTTTATGGCACATTTGTAGGCAGTCTTTCAGGCGCTGTGCCTCCTGTGGTAGGTTACTGCGCTGTAACAGGGCAGTTCGATATGGGCGCGTTATTATTATTGGTTATGTTTAGCTTGTGGCAAATGCCGCACTCATATGCCATTGCTATTTTTCGCTTTAAAGATTACCAAGCCGCAGGTATCCCCGTATTACCCGTAGCGCAAGGTATTGATAAAGCGAAGCGCCATATTGTACTTTATATTGCTGTGTACGCTTTAGTTGTCATGCTATTACCAATAAGTGGCTACACCGGCGCTGCCTTTATGGCCGTGGCGTGTATTACCAGCTTTTGGTGGTTACTTATGGCACTGCGTGGCTATCGCCGTAATATTAATTTAACGAGCTGGGCACGCCAAGTGTTTGCTTTTTCTATTATAAATATTACAGCACTCAGTATAGCCATGGCCGTTGACTACCACAGTGCAGCGCCACAACTGCTTACGCTAATATAATTTTAAAACTTTACATTTCCAAAGTTAACCCAAAGGCTCGAAAGGGCCTTTTTTTATGCCTAAAATAGCTGGGCAATAGAGTGCTTGTTGGCAAGTTCTAGGCTTTGTTTTATTTGGGCTCTAATTTCTGCTGATTTATTTTGGCTTAGCTTAAAGTTTCCACTCCAATGAGTGGGAGTAAACTCTATAAAACTTAATTGTTGGTACATTGCTTGGCGACTGCGTATAGGCATATCATTAATATTCCACATGGGCTTGAAGGGTTGCTCAAAGTGGGTTGTTAGTTGATTCATTATTTTTTCTTTCTCAATGTCACTTTTAATAATCACTACCTTTGCAGTTATTTGCACTGATGCGTAAAGCCAGCTCGGCAGTGTTTTATTATTGCTATAAGAGGGCGATAGGTAACAATTGTCACCATTAAAAAGTAATTTTACAGAGTGTTCATCACAATGCGTCAGTGGGTTATTTTTTGCTACGTGAGCCATAAATATATTCCGTGAGGGCTCATATAATACAGGTACTTGGCATATAGTATTTAAGTCACTTTGCGAGTTGGGCATTAAAATACTCGCTAGCGGAAATTGCCTAACCAATGCCTTTAAGCGTTTTATATCATTTTCTTGAAAATGCATCGGTGGGTACATTAAAGCCTCTCTTCTAGTTGTGATTTTACATCCGGCCACTGCTCATCAACTATGCTAAATTTTGCTGTGTTTCTATAGCTACCATCACTAAGCTTTCTATCTTTATAAGCGAGCCCTTCAAAGTGGGCACCTAAACGAATAATTGCGTTACGTGATTTTTGATTTTTTTCATGGGTATTAAATGTAATTCTCACTAAATTAAGCTCATCAAACGCGTATTTAAGCAGTAAATATTTAGCGTGTGTATTTATGTAAGTTCGCTGCCAGTCATTGCTTATAAAAGTGTGGCCAATTTCAGCACTCAAATTGAATTTATCCAATTTAAATAATCGTGTTGTACCCACTACCTGCTGAGTACCTTTGTCGATAATGGCAAACACAATTTGTTCGTTTTTATTAAATTGCGCTTGCGTTAAAAACCACTCTTTTAAAATATCATGACTTTTAGTGTAGTTAATAAGTACCCATTGCCACACAATAGGGTGCTGGCCCGCTTTATATAACCCATTTAAGTGTTTATGGCTTAATGGCTCAAGAATAACCTTGTTTGTTTTATGCGTTTGCAGAGTAAACATTGCTGGCTCCATTTTTTGCTATTAAAGAGCAATAAATGTACGCTTATTTGGCATAGTAAAAACAACCAGAATATAACTTTTACCTATACCAGATTAAAGGGAACACATGCAGCCGCTAAATATTGAATTTAATGAGCAACGCAAAGCAAAATATTTGCAGTTAGCGCAAGCTTTTCGCAGCGCAATTATTAAAGGCGACATAGCGGTGGGCACAAAGCTCAGCTCAGCCAGAGAAATGGCAAAAATTTATCAGTTAAACCGCCATACAATAATGAATGCTTTACAGTTATTGGTAGCTGAAGGGTGGTTGGAATCTAATGAGCGCAGCGGGTATAGCGTTACACAAACCTTACCAATTCAAAGCAGTGTTAACACTAAGCAAGTACCTGTTGTTGACCCTAAACCTTACAAATTTACCAAAAAGTTAGCAGTGCCCGCGCCTGCTATGAATTTAAATGAATTTAAATATAACTTTGCAGGTGGACTCCCTGATCTTAATTGTTTCCCATATAAAGAATTTAAACGTTCTTTAAGTTATGTATTTAATCATGTAGATACCAGTAAATTTCATTATGGCGATATAAGTGGGGCGAGCGAGTTAAAGCAGCAAGTAAGTAGTTATTTATACAAAGCACGTAATCTTAAAGTTAATGACTTACTGATATGTAACGGCTCTCAAGAGGCATTATTTTTAATCTCAAAAGCTTTTATAAGTAAAGGTGACTTTGTTGCGGTTGAGACGTTAGGGTATCCACCAGCGCGTAAAGCTTTTGCGGCATGTGGCGCACAAATAGTAGATATAAAACAAGATGAATTTGACTTATGTATTGATGATTTGAAAGCACAATTTAGTCGCTTCTCAATTAAAATGTTGTACTTAACACCGCTGCATCAGTACCCGACAACCGTTACTTTATCGCCTACACGGCGTATGCAAATTTATCAGTTATGTTACCAACATGGCGTAATGATTATAGAGGATGACTATGACCATGAGTTTCACTATCAATGCCACCCGTTACAACCTATGGCAGCGGATGACCCTGCGGGTATAGTGATTTATCTTTCTACGTTTTCTAAAATTATGTTTTCGGCAGCTCGTATAGGCTACATATGTGCTGCACCTGCAGTACTTGAGCAATTAAGTGCATGGAAGCAACTCATGAATCATAAAAACGATGTGGTAATGCAATTAGCGGTAGCACATTTTATGAAAGAAGGTGCATTTGAGCGTCATTTAAAACGTATGACAAAGCTTTATAAACAGCGATATGAAGCAATGGATAAGTCGTTAAAAGCACTGCAGGCGAAAGGTTTATCACTTGAGTATAAAAAGCCCGATGGTGGGATGGCAATGTGGGTTAACTTAAATGTAGATACGACTAATATTAAAAAGCACCTACATAAGCACAGTATTTATTTGCAAACAGAAGCAGAGTTTTATTTTTGCGATTCTTATAGAAGCTTAAAACCTAAACACTTTAGTTACTTGCGTCTAGGATTTGCAGGGCAGTCGGAGGAAGCCATGCTAAAGGGATTAAATATCATTGCTGAGTATGCTTATTAAGCTATTTTTTTAAACTTTCTGCTTCGTAAAACAAAGGTTTAAGGGTGCCGCAGTTTATAAATTTATACGTTAACTCATTCTGGCCAGGAAGGAGAGTTGAGGTTCTAAATTTTTGCATACAGGCATTTACCAAATCCACAAAAATTAGGTGGTTAAAACTTGGCGCTTGGCTAATTTTATGTATATAAATACGCTCAGTGCCGCCTAGGTCTATCATGTCGTATTCTTGCCAGGGGCTGGCTTTAGCTAAATCTTTTAACTGGCGAGAATACAGCTGTTTACTCATTTCTATTGTTCGGTCTGTGTAAATTAGGCTACCTGCATTTTTGTAATTGCCTTCGTACACATCGGCGGTAATGGTTATTGCTTCGCCGCGCATTAAGCGTTGAATATTAAACGGTTTGGGCTTTAGCGTTATAAGCTCTGCGTTGCGCACAACATCTAAAAAAGCCACATCGGGGTTTTTAATCCTATACACCACTTGTACATCGTGCGGTAATTTATAACCGGGTAAATTAAACGCATAAATTCCTGAGCCTTTATTCACCAGTGCTATTGCATGCTCAGCATTGTATTTGGGGTTGAGTGGTGGCAATTCTGCAGCCCCTTCCTCAGCAAAAGCGTATCCGCTTATAGCAGCGATCAATAAAGTAAGAATTAGGCGCATAATTATCTCAATTAATGTATGAGCTAAAAGTGTAGTATAAAGTGCGCTAAGCTGGTGATTTATTGTTAGGGCAAGTAAGTCTATTTATTAACATGAATTTATACACTTAGTTGCTCACTTCGTGTAATAAAGTCCTGGCATATACGTGTAGGTTTTCGTCTTCAGGGTTTGAAGTGTTGGTTAAATAAATTACACGCCCAGCTTTATTAATAAATAGGGTAGTGGGTGTGCCTCTTATTCCTAATTGTTTTGCTATGGCATCGGCTTTAATAGCTGTTTTAAATGTATAGCCTCTATCAATTATTGCTTTGGCGGGGCTGGCATCATCGTCTTCTTTAAAGCTTACCGCAATGACCTTTAAGCCTTTGTGTTTTATTTTTTCAAGTGCTGGTTGCAGCTTTTTACAATATGGGCACCACGTAGCCCAAAAATGTAAAACGTAGGGTTGGCCTAATAAATCGTGCGTTTGAATGGTTGAACCATCAGCCATGTTTAACGTTATTGCAGGCAATAGTGGTAATGAGTCATCATCAGCGAGTTGCTGTGCAGAGCTTATAAAGCTTAATAAAATCAGTGTAATTGCAGAAATTAGTTTTCTCATGGTTCGTTCTTATTATTTTTTAATAGTGAGTTTAATAAGAACGTGAATTAAGTTATTTCATTTCATTAAAAACCAGCAGCCTGCTCAATCGCTATTGCATGGCGCTGCGCTAAACGTGTATGGTTTCTGTCGTAACCGCCACCAATAACACTGGCAATAGCGGTATTATGTTCAAGGCAGCGCTTGAATACTAAATGATCACGCTGTTTAATCCCATCCCACGTTATATCTAGCTTACCTAAGCCATCGTCTTGCCAAACATCTACACCGGCATCGTATAGGACTAAATCGGGGTTGAGCTCTTTTAGTAAAAACTGCAGGGTATCATCCACAATGCCTAAGTATTTTGCGTCTTGCATATTGTTAGCAAGGCCTATGTCTAAATCGCTGGGGGATTTTCTAAACGGGAAGTTTTTTTCGCAATGTATAGAGCAAGTGTACGCATACGGCTGATGTGCAAGCATTGCCGCTGTGCCATCGCCTTGGTGTACGTCTAAATCAAAAATGAGCACGTTGGTCACTTCACCGCTTTGTATTAATGTTTGCGCGGTAAAGGCTAAGTCGTTCACCATGCAAAAACCTGAGCCAAAATCAGTGTGTGCATGGTGTGTACCGCCTGCTAAATGACAGGCTAAGCCATGCTTTAATGCTAAGCGTGCAGTTTGTAACGTGCCTTGGGGAGCGGTGAATGTACGATTCATTAATGGTTGCGACCAAGGTAGGCCAATGCGGCGCATGGCTTTTTCGTCTAGGCGGTTATGCCATAAATCGTGAATGTAGTTTTCACAGTGTACCAATTCAAGTGGTTCGGGTGTACCTAAAATAGGTGTAATTAAATTATCACCCACAATGCCCAACCTTTTAACCTGATCATACAAATGAGCAAACTTGCTCATTACAAATCGGTGCTTAGGGTCAAAGCTAAACGAGTAATTACTGTGATAGACCAAAGGTAAATGAGGGTTTAGGCGCATAACTGTATCAATAATAAAGTTTGCGCTATGGTAATAAACTTAACTAAAGCAGTCTATTGTGGGTCTTCAATTAATGAAGTAAGTTCTCGGTGAAGTAGTTTGTCATCAGCTAAATTAAGCTCTACCAATCGTTTTAAATAGGTAATGCTGTTTATATCAATATGGTGGCATTTAAGGCCAACGTGCTTTTGCTCAATATGGCAAATAAGAACGTCCATTCTTATTTCTATATCGCTTTGTGGCAAAGTAAAGCGTAGTGTTGCGTCGCTGTCTTTTTTACCATTAAAAGCGTCACATTTTGTGATCAGCGCTCCGTGTAACGATACATCAAGCAACTTACATGGGTAAGTGCTCCCTGCAAATTCTAGCTGTGCAGAAGTTGAAAAAAGAATGCGCGAGAACTGACGACGATTTTCCATAAAACGAGTGCCTTTTTTGTAATATTTTAAACAAGCATAGCGGGAAATAGCGCATAGCGATAAAAAAAGGCATAAAAAAGCCCCGCATAAATGCAGGGCTTGTTGTATCAGTTAACACTTAACCAATTTTTTTGTACTTTATACGCTTAGGTTGCGCAGCTTCTGCACCTAAGGTCTTTTTAAGCCACTCTTCGTATTCAGTGTAGTTCCCATCGAAAAAGTTAATTTGGCCTTCGTCGCGGTAATCTAAAATGTGCGTTGCAATACGGTCAAGGAACCAACGGTCATGCGATATACACATGACACAGCCTGGGAACTCTAAAATAGCGTTTTCAAGCGCGCGTAGTGTTTCAACATCAAGGTCATTGGTTGGCTCATCCAGTAGTACCACGTTACCGCCCGCTTTTAAAAGCTTAGCAAGGTGTAGGCGGTTACGCTCACCACCCGATAAGTCTTTTACAAACTTTTGCTGGTCGTTACCTTTAAAGTTAAAGCGGCTAACGTATGCACGGCTTGGGAACTCAAAGTTACCAATTTTTAGCACATCTTGCCCGTCAGATATTTCTTGGAAAACAGTTTTGCTTTCGTCCATATTGCCACGGAACTGATCAACTGTTGCAAGCTCTACAGTTTCACCTACGCTGATGCTGCCGCTATCTGGCTGCTCTTCACCACTTAGCATTTTAAATAGGGTTGATTTACCCGCACCATTGGCACCAATAATGCCCACAATCGCGCCTTTTGGCATACTAAAGCTTAAATCGTCGATTAATACGCGATCGCCAAAGCTCTTACGTAAGTTATTTACTTCAAGCACTTGGTCGCCTAAACGCGGGCCTGGTGGAATAAATAGCTCGTTAGTTTCGTTACGCTTTTGGTAATCAGACTGCTGTAGCTCGCTAAACTGCGCCATACGTGCTTTAGACTTAGCTTGACGACCTTTAGGGTTTGAACGTACCCACTCAAGCTCTTGAGCAATTGATTTTTGACGTGCTTTTTCAGACTTTTGCTCTTGCTGTAAACGTGCATCTTTTTGTTCAAGCCAAGAAGAGTAGTTACCTTCCCACGGAATACCTTCACCACGGTCAAGCTCTAATATCCAGCCAGCTACATTATCAAGGAAGTAACGGTCATGGGTCACTGCCACAACAGTGCCTTCGTAATCATGTAAGAAGCGCTCAAGCCATGCAACCGACTCAGCATCTAAGTGGTTAGTAGGCTCATCGAGAATAAGCATATCTGGCTTTTCAAGTAATAAACGACAAATAGCAACACGGCGGCGCTCACCACCCGATAGGTGCTCAATTTTAGCATCCCACTCTGGTAAACGCAGTGCATCGGCAGCGCGCTCTAAAACGTTATCGATGTTGTGACCATCGTGCGCTTGAATAATCGCTTCAAGCTCGCCTTGCTCTTTTGCTAGGGCGTCAAAGTCAGCGCCGTCCATTGCGTACTCGTTGTACACTTCGTCAAGGCGGTTTAGGGCGTGCTTAACTTCGCCAACGGCTTCTTCAACTATTTCGCGTACTGTTTTGCTTTCATCCAGTACTGGCTCTTGCGGTAAGTAACCAATTTTAGTGCCCGGTTGAGGGCGCGCCTCACCTTCAAAGTCTTGATCAACACCGGCCATAATGCGAAGTAATGTAGATTTACCAGCACCATTTAAACCTAGCACGCCAATTTTAGCGCCAGGGAAAAAGTGCAACGAAATATCTTTTAAAATTGTGCGCTTAGGTGGCACAACTTTAGATACTCGACTCATCGAGAAAATAAACTTATCAGGTAAAACCATGGAGGAAAGCCTTCAAATAATAATAAAAATTTCAATGTTGTATTGTAGTGGCTCACGGGTGAAACAGTCAACGAATGGCGGGTTTTAAAGCGCTAATGGCTGCAGGTTGATAAAGTATAAAATCATGAATAAATTTCATTTAGACATCTATACATCTAGAGGTTGATATTTTTGGCATTCTGTTCATAATGAGAGCGTATAAATTCTCGGTTTTTATGAGTAGGAGTAAAATATGCCAATCACAGTAAAAGACGAGCTACCGGCTATTGCCCGTTTGCGTGAAGAAAACGTGTTTGTAATGCCCAAAAGTCGTGCAAAAACGCAAGAAATTCGTCCAATGCGTTTGGCTATTTTAAATTTAATGCCTAATAAAGTAGAAACCGAAGTACAGTTTATTCGTTTGCTTGCTAATTCTCCTTTGCAAGTAAATGTAGAGCTATTGCGCCTTGATACGCACCGCAGCAGTAGCAACTCTGAAGAGCACCTAGATACTTTTTACCGTTATTTCTCCGAGGTAAAAGACAATAACTACGATGCATTGATCGTTACCGGCGCGCCACTAGCTCACCTTGAATACGACGATGTTGCCTACTGGGACGAGCTAAAAGTGATTATTGATTGGGCAGAGCAGCACGTTACCTCTACGTTGTTTTCGTGCTGGGCGGCGCATGCAGCGTTATACCACCGTTACAATTTAAAGCGTGATTTAAAAGAAGATAAACTCTGTGGCGTGTTTACCCACCAATGTTACTTTGACCATGGGGCGCTTACGCGTGGCTTCGACGATACCTTTTTAGTGCCGCACTCACGTTATGGCCACATAGATGTAAATAAAATTAATGCCTGCGACGATATAGTCGTGCTGGCAGGCTCTGAAAAAGTAGGCGCTTACTTAATGAAAAATAAGTCGGGCAGCCAAGTGTTTATAACCGGCCACCCAGAATACGATGCCGACACACTAAAAGCAGAGTACGAGCGCGATTTACAAAAAAGCCCTAATGCGCCAAAACCCGAAAACTATTTTCCAGATAACGATGCAAGTAAAAAGCCCTCAAAAACGTGGCAAAGCCATGCCTTTTTGCTGTTTTCGAACTGGTTAAACTACTACGTGTACCAAACTACACCTTATGATATTAATTTAGTTAGCCAAGATGTGAGGACTAACAACTATGCCGAATAACGTGCCAAACAAAAATAAGCAAAGCGAATTAAGCGCTGCGCTAAAACAGCGTATTTTAATTTTAGATGGTGCAATGGGTACCATGATCCAAACTCACAAGCTTGAAGAAGAAGACTACCGAGGCGAGCGTTTTAAAAACTGGCACGTACTAATTAAAGGCAATAACGATTTATTAAGCCTTACAAAACCCGAGCTAATAACCGATATACACCGTAGCTTTTTAGCCGCCGGTGCAGATATTATTGAAACCAATACCTTTAACTCAACCACCATTTCGATGGAAGATTACGACATGGCCAGCATAAGTCGTGAGGTAAACCTAGAGTCGGCCAAGCTTGCGCGCGCTATGTGTGACGAGTTCACAGCCCAAAACCCAAAAAAACCACGCTATGTAGCCGGTGTGTTAGGGCCAACATCTAAAACCTGCTCTATCTCGCCAGATGTAAACGACCCAGGCTATCGTAATATTACCTTTGATAAGCTGGTAACTGCGTATGTTGAGTCTACTCTTGCATTAATGGAAGGCGGTGCTGATTTAATACTTATCGAAACCATTTTCGACACCCTCAATGCAAAAGCAGCCTCATTTGCAGTAGAAGAAGCGTTTGAGCAAGCCGGGCGCACATTACCAGTGATGATCTCGGGCACCATTACCGATGCCTCAGGCCGTACGCTTTCAGGGCAAACAACCGAGGCATTTTATAACTCTATTCGTCATATTAAACCTATTTCAATTGGCCTTAACTGCGCCCTTGGCCCCGACTTACTGCGCCAATACGTAGAAGAGCTTTCGCGCGTATGCGAAACCTTTACCTCAGTGCACCCAAATGCGGGTTTACCAAATGAGTTTGGTGAGTACGACCTAGAAGCAGAGGACATGGCCGCCGAGATTATCGATTGGGGTAAATCGGGCTTTATAAATATTGTGGGTGGGTGCTGTGGCACCACGCCTGCGCATATTCGCGCCTTTGCTAAAGGGCTTGAAGGGGTTACACCTCGCCCTTTACCAGAGCTTGATGTTCGCATGCGTTTATCAGGCCTTGAAGCCTGTAACTTAAACTAGGAGCCAATATGACACAGCAAATTGCAGTATTTACCAATGTTGGCGAGCGTACCAACGTAACTGGCTCTGCCATGTTTAAACGCTTAATCATGGAAGAAGATTACGAGACAGCGCTTAACGTTGCCCGCGAGCAAGTAGAAAATGGCGCCCAAGTTATTGATATAAACATGGACGAAGCCATGTTGGACTCAAAAGCAGCCATGGTTAAGTTTTTAAACTTAATTGCCTCAGAGCCCGATATATCTAAAGTGCCTATTATGGTCGACTCCTCAAAATGGGATGTAATAGAGGCAGGCCTTAAATGTATTCAAGGCAAAGCTATTGTTAACTCAATATCGCTTAAAGAGGGCGAAGAGCCGTTTAAACGCCAAGCTAAAATTATTAAACGATTTGGCGCAGCCGCTGTTGTTATGGCGTTTGATACCGAAGGCCAAGCTGACACCGCAGATAGAAAGTACGAAATATGTGAGCGCAGCTACAAAATATTAGTCGATGAAATAGGTTTTCCGCCGGAGGATATTATATTCGACCCTAATATATTTGCTGTAGCCACCGGTATAGAAGAGCACGACAACTACGCCGTAGAATTTATTGAAGGCACACGCCGCATTAAACAAAACTTACCGCACTGTAAAGTGTCGGGTGGGGTGTCAAATGTATCGTTCTCATTCAGAGGTAATAACCCCGTACGTGAAGCCATTCACTCGGTGTTTTTATACCACGCGATAAAAGCGGGTATGGATATGGGCATTGTAAACGCAGGTCAACTTGCGGTTTACGACGACATCCCCGAGGAACTTCGTAAAGCCGTAGAAGACGTAATCCTCAATACCGACCCCGGTGCAGGTGAGCGCCTTGTAGAAATAGCCCCTAAGTTTTCGGGTATGGCACAAGCCGAACGCGTAGAAGATTTAGAATGGCGCACATGGCCTGTTGAAAAACGCCTAGAGCACGCCCTTGTCAAAGGCATTACCACCTTCATAGATGAAGACACTGAAGAGTGCCGCGCAGCTGCCGATAAACCTATTCACGTGATTGAAGGGCCGCTCATGGATGGCATGAACGTGGTAGGGGATTTATTTGGTGCAGGTAAAATGTTTTTACCGCAGGTTGTTAAATCTGCCCGCGTAATGAAGCGCGCAGTGGCCTACTTAGACCCATTCATAGAAGCTGAAAAAGAAGAAGGCGCCACTAACGGTAAAGTAGTTATGGCCACCGTAAAAGGCGACGTGCACGACATTGGTAAAAACATTGTAGGCGTAGTACTGCAATGTAATAACTACGAAGTAATCGATTTAGGCGTAATGGTACCTGCCGAAAAAATACTGCAAACCGCGATTGACGAAAAAGCCGACATAATCGGCCTTTCGGGTTTAATTACCCCATCGCTTGATGAAATGGTACACGTAGCCAAAGAAATGACCCGCCGAGGCTTTGAGTTACCACTTATGATTGGCGGGGCAACGACCTCTAAAGCGCATACTGCAGTAAAAATAGAGCCACAGTACGACAAAGGCGTAGTGTACGTAAATAACGCCAGCCGAGCAGTGGGCGTAGTATCCAGCTTGTTATCAAACGATCTAAAACCCGCCTTTTTAGAAAAAACCAAAGCCGAGTACGACAAAGTACGCGAGCAGCAAGCGCGCAAAAAGCCACGTTCAAAACCGGTTACCATACAGCGTGCCCGCGATAACGCCGCCAAGCTTGATTGGGATAACTACACGCCACCTGTGCCTAAAAAACTGGGCGTGACTGAGTTTAAAAATGTATCAATTGCCACGTTGCGTAAATACATAGATTGGACCCCGTACTTTATGACGTGGTCAATCGCTGGCAAATACCCACGCATAATGGACGATGAAGTCGTTGGCGAGCAAGCACGTAGCTTATTTAAAGACGCTAACGACATGCTCGACGACCTTGAAAAGTCAGGTGCTTTGCAACCTTTAGGTGTTATTGGTTTATTCTCTGCAAACCGCGTGGGTGATGATATAGAAATTTACACCGACGAAACTCGCAAAGAGCTGTTAAACATCTCGTGCCATTTACGTCAGCAAACCGAAAAAACCGACTTTGCTAACTATTGTTTGGCCGACTACATTGCGCCAAAAGGCACACCTGATTACTTTGGTGCGTTTGCAGTAACGGGCGGTTTAGAAGAAGACGACTTAGCCGACGCGTTCGATGCCAAGCAAGACGACTACAATAAAATAATGGTAAAAGCGGTTGCCGACAGGCTCGCAGAAGCCTTTGCAGAATACCTGCACGAACAAGTGCGCAAAGAGTATTGGGGTTACGCAGTCGATGAAAACTTAAGTAACGATGAGCTAATCCGCGAAAACTACCAAGGTATTCGCCCTGCGCCAGGTTACCCTGCGTGCCCAGAGCACACCGAGAAAAAGAAAATTTGGCAGCTGCTCGATACCGAAAAACGCATTGGTATGCAGCTCACTAGCTCCTACGCCATGTGGCCAGGGGCTGCTGTTTCGGGCTGGTATTTCTCACACCCAGAGGCAAAATACTACGCCGTAGCAGCTATTCAAAAGGATCAGGTAGAAGATTATGCCAAGCGAACTAATATGACGCTCGAAGAGGCAGAACGTTGGCTATCGCCTAACTTGGGGTATGAGCCGGAATAAAAGAGCAGCGATCAGTTTTTAGCTGTCAGCTATCAGTTAAAACGAAAACGAGCCCAGAGAGGCTCGTTTTTAGTGTGTATTTTAAAAAATCATCAAGGGCTATTGGCGAGTAGCTCATCTACTTTCTTTATAACATCTTCTGGTGTTGGCTCAGTCGTTTGTTGTTTTAACCAATCTGTTATTTCTTCGCTGACTCTGTAACCTTTTTTAATGCAGTAGTGTTGAGAGGTAACCCATACATCTGGGGCTCCTCTAGTGCTGCCACTGTAAGAGTTACAAATAATGTAGCCTTCACTTTTAATTTTACTTTCAATAAAGTAAGTATAAGTAGGAACTGAAACTAATAGTAAAATTAAAGTAATCCCACAGAGCTTATACCATTTAATTAGAAGCTCTGGCTCTACTTCAGTGTTTCTTACTTTTAATACTATTAGTCGAGTGAGCATAGCAAATGCTGGCGTACCTAAAATTAAGCTCGGAGCAACACTCTTTTCCTTAAAAATCATCGGGTGATTATTTAACGCCTCAAAGACAAATGCCACTTCATTATATGATGCAATCGGTAAAACTAAGGTGATGATAAAGAATAAAACAAATAAAAAAACACCCTTTATATTTTCACTTAACGTTACTCTGTCGTGTTTCATTAAATTCCCTTTAATCATCATTTAAACAAGGTAAAAAAAGACGTCGCGGTTACACTTTATACGGCTTCGACATATGCACTATTGGCAACTCTTAGACTAACTACAATTTTTTAGTTATCTAATCTAGTATAAACTAAACACATAGCTACTCCTGCTGCAAAAGCCCCTATAAGAAAAAATAAGCTAGATTTCACTTCAAATCTTTTACAATGAAAAACGAAGTAGCAGGCTTTGTTTAGGTTAGGTTAGGTTAAAAAAGTAAAGTGTCTTAGATTGATTTTAAAAAGCATCAAGTAAGTTTGGTTTATATTAAATATTATCATAGGATCTCGCGTTGTGCTTTTTTATGATACTTCAACCCATGGCACCCAAACTTGGTTAGCCAAAAAAAGTAAAAGCAAACTTGTTTTATTCGCAGGAACGTTATTTAATTTTCGCTTTGAGGTTAAAAAAGTCAGATTAGCCTCTCAAATTAATTTTTAGGAACAGGAAGCTAAAATGCATGGATCGCGTATTATTAAAACTCAAGAAATCAGCTTGTTTAAAAGAGCGCTAAATTTAGCTTTATTATTTACTCATATAATTTTTTTATTTGGTATAGCTGCCACCGCATTCGATCGTGAGAGTTTTGAGGCGATAAGTAACGCAAAATATGGCAATAGCGCTCCCTTAATGCAATCTAAATTAGCAGATATATTTGTATCTCCCTGGTTTGCTTATTTGTGCTTAGTTTTGATCCCAATAACTATAATGAAAGAGTGCTTTATGAAAAACTATGACGTTCGAATTTACTCAAATGTACTGGCTTCGTTTATATGCGGATTAATAATCTATGTATTTATTAATAAGCTGTATAGTTTATAAGGTTTATTTAATGTGATTTTTAGCTTTTTTAAGCGGAAAATTTATAACTTAAAAGGAAAAAATATCTAATGGAAAATATTTTTTGCGGGTATTATGATGAGGAAATGGAGCAGGATGTTCCATTACAACCAAACATTAGTGAAGCTATAACCTTTTTCAAAGACTTTATTTGGGAGAATAAAAATTCAGAATCCGCCATGAAAATTTTATTTCTTCAAGCTTTAGGGGACAATGAGGCTTCATTGCAAATAAGTTGCTTAGAAAAAAAATTATGGTGCATTTCTACCAGTGTTTCCATCCGAAGGCGCTTTCTAGGGCCCTTTTTAAAGCGTAATACATTTAAAGTTTTTATAGATAAAAATGAAGGTGGAACAGAAAATATAATACGTAAATTTTATGAAAGTTCACCTAATGAATTCGCCGAGTTTTTAAAAAGTAGTGAAAGTTGAGCTCAAAAGAAAATTACAGTACTAACTTTTCCGTGCACTATCTAATACATTTAAGCTAAAGGCTTTTGCTTTGAAACCCTCGAAATATTAGCTCTATTAATTTCAATTAAAGGACTATTCATGAAATATCTAAATCACATATTACTTTGCATATCGATACTTTATACAACGAACACATTTGCGCTTGAGCAAAAGTATCACGAGAGCGTTTTACCTGTTATTGCTGCTTTCAAAACGCATGATAAATCTGCAATTGCTGCACATATTCGCTACCCTTTAAAAAGGCGATATCCATTGCCTGACATTAAAAATGAAGCCGAGTTTATAAACCGCTTTGATGAAGTGTTTGATGATGAACTTGTTGCTGTTATTGGCAGCTCTAATATCAATACCGATTGGGATAAAGTTGGTTGGCGCGGCATTATGCTAAATAACGGCGTTTTGTGGGTTGATACAGACGGCAAAATCATAACTGTAAATACTCAAAATGTTAAAGAGCAAGTACTTGCTGAACGATTAATTGAACACGATAAGCAATCTCTGCATTCAAGTGTTAATACTTTTAAAAAACCAATACTCGATTGGAAAACGGCTAACTACCATATTCGCGTTGATGATTTAGGTGATGGAAATTACCGTTATGTTGTGTGGAGTATTGATAAAAAGATTAGTGATAAGCCCGATATGATTTTACTAAACGGTGATATTACCTATGAGGGTAGCGGCGGGAATCATCACTATACGTTTAAAAATGGACGTTACAGTTATGTGTTACAAGTAACTATTATTGGTTGCGATACATCACCGCCAGGCTGGCTTGAAGTTTACAAAGACGATCAACGGGTTTTATCTGAAGATGTTATAAGCGCTATTTAATTTAGTATTAGCAACTTACTTAATAATGAGTAATGTTTTTTAGTACCAAACGTTCTAGTAATTAGTATTTTAATAAAATAGTTCTAAGTGGTAGGCTAAAAAGTAGTAAGTAAATTAAAACCGTCCACGCGCTGTAGGGAGTCCTCCTGTAAAGCGCTTTGCAAGGAGTCTAATATGATCACCCTTACCATTAATGGTAACAAGCATGAGTTTTCTGGCGACCCGTCTACGCCCGTTTTGTGGTACCTGCGAGATGAATTAAATTTAACTGGGCCTAAGTTTGGCTGTGGTATGGCGCAGTGTGGTGCATGCACCATACATATTGATGGCGTAGCGCAGCGTTCGTGTGTATTACCTGTATCGGCTGTAGTTGGGCGCAATATTACCTCTATTGAAGGGCTAAGCGAGCAGGGCGATCATCCAGTGCAAAAAGCGTGGGTTGAGCATAAAGTGCCGCAGTGTGGGTTTTGTCAGTGCGGGCAAATAATGCAAGCGGCAAGCTTATTAGCAGCTAACCCCAATCCAACTGATGAAGAAATAGTGAGCAATATGTCGGGCAATATTTGTCGTTGTGGTACATACCCACGTATTCATAAAGCGATTAAGTCTGCAGCTAAAACCATAGCGGGTGTTGAATATTTTGACCCAAATGATCAAGGGGAAGAGGTATGAAAAATGACAATACGTACTTTGACCTAAACCGTCGCCAATTTTTAAAAACCAGCGCAATAGGCGCATTAGTATTAGGCACTTATTTTGTCGGCAGTGCACCGAAAGCGTTTGCCGGCGTATTAGAGCAACCCTCTGAGCAAGCAAAGCGTGCTAACTTATTTATAGCTCTGCGCCCCGATGGCATGGTTGAAATAACTTGTCACCGCTCTGAAATGGGTCAGCAAATTCGTACGGCCATTGCTCAAATTGTGGCAGACGAAATGGAAGCCGCGTGGGACAAAGTAGTTGTTATTCAAGGTAAGGGCGACCCTAAATATGGGGATCAAAATACCGATGGCTCGCGCAGTATTCGCTACAACATGCAGCGCCTGCGCGAAATGGGCGCAAGCGTACGTTATATGATGCAGCACGCAGCCGCTAAATATTGGAAAGTTGAGCCACAAACCTGTACAGCTAATCAGCACGTGGTTACCCACAGCTCAGGAAAAACGCTTGGCTATAAAGATTTAATCGACCTCGCGCTTGGTATTACACCGCCAGAGCCTGACAAGCTAACACTTAAAACACGCAAAGAATGGCGCTATATAAATACCGGTATGGCGCACATAGATTTAACTGATTTAGTAACCGGTAAAGCCACGTTTGCTGCCGATGTACGCGAACCAAAAGCGCTGGTGGCTATTATTGAGCGCCCGCCGGTAGTAGGTGGTGTGGTTAAATCGTTTGATGCCAGCGCCGCTAAAGCAATTAATGGCGTAGTTGATGTTATTGAAATGCCTGTACCAAAAGGTGCGCCGCAATTTCAGCCAAAAGGCGGTATTGCTATTGTTGCTAAAAATACGTGGGCTGCATGGCAGGCGCGTAAAGCACTAAAAGTAGTGTGGGATGATGGTAAAAACGGTGATTATAATTCAGAGAACTTTAAAAAGTCGTTATTACAAACAGTAAGTGAGCCGCAAGCGCATGTGCGCGAAAAAGGCGATACCACCAGCGTATTGGCTAAATCGAGCAATAAATTAGTTGCCGACTATTACGCGCCGCACTTAACTCAAGCACCTATGGAGCCACCTTGCGCCACGGCAATGTACAATAAAGACAGTGTAGATATTTGGGCTGCAACGCAAAACCCGCAAGCCGATATGAAAACTGTGGCCGCACTACTGGGTATGGATGAGAGTAAAATTAACGTGCATGTCACCATGTTAGGTGGCGGATTTGGGCGTAAATCAAAACCTGATTTTTCGGCAGAAGCTGCTTACATTTCAATGAAAGTAGGACAACCTATTCGCGTTCAATGGACGCGAGAGGATGATATACAACACAGTTTTTATCATGCGGTATCGGCTCAACATATTGAAGCGTCACTCAATGAGAAAGGTAATATTGAAGCTTACTTACATCGCACGGCGTTTTCGCCAATTATGTCGACCTTTCAAGAAGGGGCAACATCGCCTGCAGGTTTTGAACTGCGTTTAGGCTTTACCGATAACCCTATAAACTCACCTAACTTAAAGTTAGAAAATGGCGAAGCACCCGCTAAAACAAGAGTTGGCTGGATGCGCTCGGTATCAAATATTTTTCATGCTTTTGCTATTCAGTCATTTATTGCTGAAGCTGCGCACAAAGCAGGGCGTGACCAAAAAGACTATTTACTCGAAACCATAGGCCCTGATCGTATTTTAGATGTAACCGAGCAAAATGCGTCTTACGATAACTATGGCGCCGATAAGGACGTTTACCCTTTAGATATTGGTAAATTACGCCATGTTATTGAAAAAGTGGCTGATATAAGTAAATGGGGCCGAAAGCTGCCAAAAGGCCGCGGGTTAGGTATTGCAGCGCACCGCAGCTTTTTAACCTATGTGGCAACGGTGGTTGAGGTAGAAGTATCAGACGCTGGTGATTTAAACGTGATTAAATCGTGGGTGGCTATTGATGCAGGTACGGTAGTAAACACCGATACCGTTAAAAACCAAACGCAAGGTGGCTCTATTTACGGTATTACCACTGCAATTAGCGATGGTATTACCTTTGATAAAGGCCGAGTACAGCAAAGTAACTTTCATGATTACCGCGTACCGCGTATGAGCGATTCACCTCTAGAGGTAGAAGTAGAAATAATACAAAGCGATGCACCACCAGCAGGCGTAGGCGAGCCCGCAACACCGGTTTACGCCCCCGCATTGTGTAACGCTATTTTTGCCGCTTGTGGTAAACGTATTAGGCAATTGCCTATAGGTAACCAATTAAAAGCGTAAATAAACGTCCTTTTTTAGCCGTTAAACAAAAAAACCGCCAAATGGCGGTTTTTTTAGAAGTTAGCGATTAGTGAGTTTTTTCAAACTCATCTACTTCACGCTCTGCTTCTTCTTTAGATTTACCGTACTGCTGCTGGATTTTACCCACTAGCTCTGTACGGCTACCTTCAATTTTGTCTAAATCGTCGTCAGTAAGATCGCCCCATTTTTGTTGCGCCTTACCTTTAAGTTCGTTCCAATTACCTTTCATACGATCGCTGTTCATAAGTATCTCCTTACTTAGATTTATTTAACGTTCACTATAAAAGGAGCAAGGCGTGTACCAATAAGTTAAATTTAAATTTTATAATTATAATCAGGGTGTTATGTTTTTATTGGGGCAGTAGAAGTTAATATAGCGCGCATGTTCTTAAAAAATGTACAGAGCGGTTTGTAATTATTTCTGATTATGATGCTTTTTATAACCACTCAGCTTTAGCGACGCGTTTATTTTTGGTTTTTGTTACAATGCCCACAAAGCAATTTTGGGTAAATAGCAGTGCTGCCGGTTCAAAACATATATCAACAACTAGTAACTACATTACAAAGTAATCCTATAACGTTATTACAAGCACCGCCTGGTGCAGGTAAGTCAACATGGCTGCCGCTACAGCTTATGCGCGATGGCCATTTTAAACGTATTGTAATGCTAGAGCCTCGTCGCTTAGCTGCACGTAATATTGCCAGTTATTTAGCAAAGTGCCAAAACGAGAATGTTGGGCAAAGTGTGGGCTTGCGAATTAAGGGCGAGAGTAAAGTAAGTAGTAATACGAGCCTTGAAATAGTGACTGAGGGCATGCTTACTCGCATGCTACAAAACGATCCAGAACTTAGCGATATTGATTTACTGATATTTGATGAGTTTCATGAACGTTCAATTGCAGCCGATACCTCACTGGCCTTTGCTTTAGAGACCCAAAGTGCACTGCGTGACGATTTAACCATACTGCTTATGTCGGCCACCCTTGATACCGAGCGCTATACGCAATTTTTTGACTGCCCAGTTATTCAATCAAGTGGGCGAAGCTACCCCATAAACGAAGTATACATACCCATAAAAGATGAAAGCCGCTGGCTTGATGCTATTCCCGCTTTAATAAAACAAGCACTAAACGAGCAAAGCGGCAGTGCGCTGGTGTTTTTACCTGGGCAATTTGAAATATTACGCGTACAACAGGCCCTTAATGATTTACCAAGTGATTGCTTAGTTACAACGTTATTTGGCGAACAAGATAAAGCCAATCAGCAAGCGGCGATTGCCCCTGCGCCTGAGGGCATGCGAAAAGTGGTGCTTACCACCAATGTAGCTGAAACCAGCTTAACTATTGAAGGCATTCGCATTGTTATTGATAGCGGTAAACGCCGCGCGGCCAGTTATAACTTAAAAACAGGTGTAACGGAGCTTACAACACAAAGTATATCGCGTTCCTCTGCCGAGCAGCGTGCAGGGCGTGCAGGGCGAATAGAGCCAGGTGTGGTGTACAGGCTTGGTTCAAAACAAACCTTTGAGCGGCGCAATAGCCACGATAGTCCCGAAATACTCACCTCAGACATAAGCCAACTTATGCTTGAAGCAAAGCAGTGGGGCGCAAATATTAGCGAACTCACCTTGCTTGATACGCCAACAGCGCAGCAATGCACACAAGCAATGAGCTTACTAACTATGCTTGATGCCATCGACGACAAAGGTAAGCTAACAAAGTTGGGCAGTAATATGCTGGATTTTGGAGCGGATATACGCTTAGCGCATATGCTTTTAAAAGCACAAGCGCTTAAGGCAGAACTCCCGGGTATTTATCGCTTAGCACTTTATTTGGTGGCGCTGCTTGAAAGCCGAATAAACAGCGCCAACGAGCTAAGCTTAGCGCTACATAGCCAGCAGCAAAGGCCACACCCGGTATTTAAGCAGCAGTTAAAATACTGGCAAAGCCGCTTAAAAGTAACCGAAAGTAACAGCGAGCTAAACACCGAGTATTTAGGTTTGCTGGTGGCATTAGCTTACCCCGATCGCATTGCAAAAAAACGTGGCAATGGTTACTTACTTGCAAATGGAGCGGGCGCTGATTTAAACACCGATTACTGGCATAACGATGACTACCTGGCTATTGCTAGCATGGGCGGCCATAAAGGCACGCGTATTTTTGCAGCCACTGCGCTTAGCCCATTTGAGCTACAAGATTACTTACCGCACTTATTTACTACGCTTACCCGCTGTGAGTTTGATGAAAAAACCGCACGCTTTATCCATCAAGATGAAGTAAAGCTTGGCGCTATTACGCTTACAAGCCAACCAAGTAAGCAAAAGCTTGATAAAACAGAGCGCGCTAAAGCGTGGCTTAATTTATTTACTAAACATGGCTTTGCATTATTTAATGAACAACCCGATGCACAACAATTATTGATACGCATGAGTTTAGCCAGTCAGTTTATGCCCGATACGTTCCCGGCAATAAGCGAGCAGCAACTTATCGAAACAGCTGAAGATTGGTTGGGCGTGTACTTACAGGACATAAAAACACTCGATCAGCTTAAAAAGTTTAACTACTTTGAAGCACTGCAAAATTGTTTTGACTGGACTCAGCAAACAGCCCTAAAAACACTGTTACCGCTTAGGTTAACGGTACCGAGTGGCTCAAATATAAAAATTAATTACCAACTTGATGGCCCCGCAAAACTTAGCGTGCGCATGCAAGAAGTGTATGGTTTAACCAGTACGCCTATGCTTGCCAATGGCAAGTTGCCACTGCTTATGGAGTTACTATCGCCGGGTAAGCGCTCTTTACAACTTACACAAGACCTTGCGCACTTTTGGGCTACCAGTTACCGCGATGTACAAAAAGAAATGAAAGGACGTTATCCCAAGCATTTTTGGCCAGACGACCCAGCCAACAGCGTGGCAACTAGTAGAGTGAAAAGCAAAATGTAGCTGTTAGTTACATAATGTTATTTGTTTGATTATTGAACGTTCTAAGGTAATGTACCTATAAAATATATTTAGCTACAGGGAATAGTCAATGAGGTTACTTTTAACATTAGGTTTGGTATTGGTTGCTAGCTTTACAGCCCGAGCTGAAGAGTCATTTGATTTAAAAACATTTGCACAGCATTACTACAAAACCATGACCGCCACGCAAGCCCCTAATGCAGGAGCTAAAGAGCTTGAAACCTACCTTGCTTTATTAACAGACGATGTAGGCAGCCAGCATATACCTTATCAAATAGATGACTCTCGCACTGCTGATGGTAAAAAACAAATGCGCAAAGGGATGAGTTTTTATTTAGGCGCGCATACCCACTATAAAAGTGAGTTACTCAATACTTTTATATTTAACAATAGCGGCTTTGCGATTCGTTATAAAAACCACGCTAAAGGTATTCACCCACAAAGCAAACAGCCCATAGAGTACACATCAGTAATGATGGAAGTAATAGAGGTTGAGAATGGTAAAGTGGCGATGATCCGCAAATACCACGAATAACTTTATTGGTTAAACCTCTTTGCCGCCGTGTTGCTCTGCTAAGTCATCAAGCTCTGCAGAGGTGTAATCAAACCCGCTTTCATCATACTCGTAAGTAACTTTTACACTGTCGCCACCATTAAATAAGCGTGTTTTAACTTGGTTTACGGGCCAATCTTTTAGTACATGCACAAAACGGTTGGCAACTTGCGAGGATTCAAAACGGTAGCGAATTTCTGTTTTCATAAAAAAGGCTCTGTCATTATATGGCTTAGCTAAAAGTGAGTAGTAAAGTTACACATTTAATGCATTACCACCTCTCATGGTCTTTAGTATACCTTTAATCAATAGGCTGATATAAGCCCGTAACGCAGTATGTAAAGCAAAAATTTATCCAAAACCGCTATAAGTGGCTCGCTATTGAAGTAAATAATAATTGTTGACCCAGCTTTTTATCTAAAAAGTTAAAACATCTTTATTTCTGCATAATCCTAGTATTGAATTTACACATTAATAACTTTTTCACTAAATTACCTACCTAAAGCGCCAAGTTGAAATATTAAGCTATTGTAAGTAAAGTTTTTAATACACTTGATAGATGTGGATGATTGACCCATTACTTAATATTTAACGTATTGAATCACCTTATTAAATAGTGACTTTAAAATAAGGCTTTTGTTCTAAAAAATAAAACTATTTAAAAATTTAAACAAAAACTAAACATTTAGGTTGATTGTTAGTTATTTGTAATTAGAATAGTCGCTATTACAAATAAGAATGATTCACATACAATATTAGGATTCAACATGAATTTGCGTAAATCTCTCCTTGCTAGTGCAGTAATTACTGCAACTTTGGGTTTAACTGCGTGTGGTGGCTCAAGCTCGAACGATAGCGATGAAACACCGACCACACCAACAGTGACTAATTCGGCACCTACTGCAATTAGCTTATCAACATCAGCTGTAACAGAAGATGTAGTTGGTGCAGTTGTCGGTACTTTAAGTGCCACCGATGACGATGCAACAGGTATGGTATTTACGCTAGCTGATGATGAGCAGTATTTTGAAATTAACGACAGCAATGAATTAACGCTTAAAAGCGCATTAGCGCTTAATGCTGAGCAAGTAGAAACCTTAGATGTAACAGTTACCGCAACCGATGCCGGTGAGTTAAGCTTTACGCAAACATTGAGCGTATCTGTAACAGATATTGAAGCGCAAGATGGCGTAAATGTTTACGAATTTGCTTCAACAGTCGATACAAGCAATTCGGCTGTAAGTTACACAGGGCAAGTGGCTCGCCATGCGCTTTCGGCGCAAATTAAAGCCTACATAGGTTTATTAGATGTAGATTACATCGAAAGTAATGGCTTGACAGGCGATGCAGTAAAAGCGCAGCTAATGGCGTATTGGAGTGATTACGAAGCCGTAAAAGATAATAGCTTTTTGTTTGTTGATGGCAGCACAACGCTACAGCAATCATTTGCTGAAATTTCAAGTTCAGGTAAATCGTTAACGGGTAAAGTTGCCGGTAACGATGCATCAAAAATGGAAGAAGAGTGGCTAACAGAAGGCACATTTGAAGGGTGGAGTGACTTTGGTACTCAAGCTAAAACACCTGAAGGCCTTATTTTTCATTACTTTGATTTATTAGCGGCTAATGTAGATGTAATAGCAAGCGGCACACAATCTGAAGATATAAACGGTAACGACATTACAGCCGCTTATATTACAACAAGTGGCCTTGATTTAAATCAGCTTATTCAAAAACATACATTAGGTGCGTTAATGTTCTCGCAAGGTACAGATGACTACCTAGATGAAGGGCTTGAAGAGGATAACACCGATGCAGCAGCCGCTGGCACTAATTACAGCACTTTAGAGCATCAATATGATGAAGGTTTTGGTTACTTTGGCGCTGCTCGTCATTACTTAGAGTTTAGCGACGACGCTATTGCTGATGGTAGTGCAAACGCAGATGTTGATGGCGATGGAAAAATAGATTTAGCCAGTGAGTATAACTGGGGTAATTCAGTCAATGCCGCTAAACGTGATAACGGTGCAACAGTTGCGACTGACTTTAGCAGCGCAGCAATGACGGCATTTATAGCGGGTCGTAAAATTATTAACGATGCAGCGCCAAGCGCATTAACTGATGAGCAAAAAACGCAGTTATTAGCACAGCGCGATATTGCTGTTGCTAATTGGGAAAATGCAATTGCAGCGACTGTTGTTCATTACATTAACGATACATTAGCTGACATTGATACAGTGCAAGGTACAGAGGCAAGCGCTGAAGATTTTACTAACCTAGCTAAGCACTTTAGTGAAATGAAAGGTTTTGCACTGAATTTTCAATTTAACCCATTTTCACCTTTTTACAGCGATGATAACGCAGGTAAATTTGCCGAGCTACATACGTTACTAGGTGAGGCGCCACAGTTAACAGATGCCTACAAAGCACAGTTAGTTGAAGCGCGTGATTTGATGCAGCAAGTATACGGCTTTGATGCACAAAACGTTGAAAACTGGTAATTACCACCTGTTTTAGCACCAAGGAAGGTCAGCCCACGGGCTGGCCTTTTGCCGTTTAATTTTCGAAGTTTTTAGGGTTGAAATAATGATCAATTATGCAAAAAAAGGGGTCGTAGTTGCAGCAGCTGTTTTAACACTTAGTGGCTGTGGTGAAAGTAGCTCAAGTAGCACGGGCAGTGATTTTCAAGGTAGTGATAGCGGGCAAACTACTACGCCAGTGGTGACAGAGTTTGATGAAGCACAACTGGTTGCTAACTTAGTCGACAATGTAATAACACCTACGTTTGTTTTGTTTAATCAACAAGCACAACTACAAACGCAAGCAGTAGCCAATTACTGTCAAGCCGAATTGCAAAGCGTTCAAGAAAGCTCTGAAGAGGCCATAGCACTGCGTACTCAGGCACAGCAAGCATGGCTTGATACCATGGCGGGCTGGCAGCAAGCCGAAATGATGCAAATGGGGCCATTACTTGATAACTCAGGCCAATTGCGCAATCAAATATACTCTTGGCCTACGTTTAGCCGATGTGGGATAGACCAAGATGTGGTGTATAACCAAGACGGGGTAATAAACCAAGATCAAAATCGCCCGTATGATATTAACGAAAGAACAGCAACACGTAGGGGCTTATTTGCACTTCAGCACGTGTTGTTCAACGAGCAATTAGATCATCACTGTAGTGTTGCTAACGAGGCGTTGGCTGATTGGAATAACCGTACTGATCTGGCGCGTCGCCAGGCTCGATGTGAGTTTGCGGTGGTGGCAAGTGAAGATGTTTTAAACTCCTCAGCACAATTATTACAAGCTTGGCAAGGTGATAACGGTTTTGCGAATGAGTTAAAAAATACTGGAGACAGTGGTGGGCGCTTTAGCACTACTCATGAAGCACTTAACCATATTAGCGATGCGCTGTTTTACATCGATACACTCGTAAAAGATAAAAAATTAGCAGAGCCAATTGGAATTTTTTCAAATTCGTGTGGTACATCAGCATGCCCTGAAGATGTAGAAAGCCTAGATGCAAAAAGTTCTTTAGATAATATTCGTAACAATCTAACCGCGTTTGAAGCGTTAATAATAGGTAATTTAGAAGGCGCAGAGGCGGGCACTGGTTTTGACGACTTTTTAGATGCAGAGCAAGCACAGGCAACAAAAACGCGCTTAATAGAAGGCATTGCAGCTCTAAAGACTACACTTAGCCAAATTGATAGCTCGTTAGCAGATTTACTCATAAGTAATGAGCAACAAGTACGTGATGTGCATGGCGAGGTGAAAGTACTTACTGATGAACTTAAAAATGACTTTATCAATGAATTAGCACTTGAGCTACCTACTACTTCTGCAGGCGATAACGACTAAGGGCAACAATGAAATACAATAAACTTACAATTGCATTGCTTATGGCCGTAAGTTGCCAAGCAGTTGCAGAGCAACAAAGCGACATAGAGCATATTCAAATTATTAGCCACAATGACAAGCTACGTACCGAGGCGGGATCTGCCACTTTAATTGGTGAAGCGCAGCTTGAACAATTTGAATTTGATGATATTCACCGTATTTTATCGCAGGTTCCTGGCGTAAATATACGTGAAGAAGATGGCTTTGGGCTAAGGCCTAATATTGGTTTTAGGGGCGTAACCCCCGAGCGTAGTAAAAAAATCACGATATTAGAAGATGGTGTTTTAATTGGCCCTGCGCCGTATTCTGCTCCCGCGGCTTATTATTTTCCGCTAACTACACGCATGACTGCGGTTGAGGTATTTAAAGGCCCAGCAGCCATACATTATGGCCCACAAACGGTGGCAGGTACGCTTAATTTAGTGTCGCGCCAAGTGCCAGATGATGCCAGTGGTATGCTTGATGTATCAGCAGGGTCTGATGGTTATAAAAAAGCGCACGCGTATTATGGCAACCGCGAAGGGCAGTTTGGCTTTTTAGTTGAAGGAGTACACCTAGAAAGCGACGGATTTAAAGAGCTTGATGGCGGGCAAGACACCGGCTTTGAAAAAGATGACCTATTAGTTAAATTAGATTACAAACTCGATGGTGAGCAGTTTAAGCAACGTTTTGAGTTAAAATTAGCGTACTCAGATGAGCTTTCAAATGAGACTTATCTTGGTTTAACAGAGGATGATTATAGCGAAAACCCATATCGTCGTTATGCAGCTAGTGGCCCTGCTAATATGGACACGAAGCACACGCAAGTTATGTTTACTCACCAGTTGAGCACTGACAATTTTGCACTGACTACCCGAGCGTATCGTAATGACTTTGAGCGTGCTTGGTTAAAGCTTAACTCAGTCACTAACAGCAGTGGCAGTTTGTCGGATATTTTGGCCGACCCAACGCGTTTTGAACGTGAATATAGCGTTATTAGTGGTCAAGCTGATTCGGTTCAAAATGGCGAAAGCAATGTGTTTTTGACCATGGGCACTAACGACAGAGCCTTTTTCTCACAAGGGATTCAGTTTGATGGCGATTGGCAAGTGGCGGCATTTGGGCTTGATCATTCTCTCTCGTTTGGGGTTCGTTTTCATCAAGATGAAATAGAGCGTGACCACTTCGAAGACACCTACGCTATGGCTAACTCGGTTAACACCCGCACAGATACTGCAAGTGTATTTACAACGCAAAATACGGAGTCTACCGATGCATGGTCTGTTTATATTGAAGACAAAGTGACGTTCGATAAGTTAACACTCGGTCTAGGTGTGCGCGGTGAGTTAATGGATATGTCGTATCAGAATGACTCGCCGGGGCAAGAAAACGATTGGCAAAATAAATCGAGCCGAATTTGGCTACCTGGCTTAAGTGGTTTTTATCAGTTATCTGAAAACGCAGGGTTATTATTTGGTGTACACCAAGGGTTTGTGCCATCAAGTCCATCGAGCCCAGTGCGTGAAGGAGATGATGAATTTGAAAAAAGCGTAAACTATGAATTTGGTGGCCGTTATAACGATGGTAATCGCCAAATTGAGGTGGTTAGCTTTTTTAACGATTACACAAATTTAGTTGAAAGCTGCGGACAATCAAATTGTGGAATTGCAAACGAATTTGATCGTGAATTTAGCGGTGGTGAGGTGGATGTGTGGGGCGTTGAGTCTCAATTTGCACAAACCTTCTCACTAAACGAAAGTATCGATATTCCTGTGCGTTTAACGTATACCTATACGCAAAGCGAATTTAAAGAAGAGCTATTTAGTGAGTTTACGCAGTGGGGGCACATTCGCCCTGGCGATCACTTACCATATTTGCCCAATCACCAGGCTGCACTTAGTTTAGGGCTTGCACATAACGATTGGTCTGTAGATGTATTAATAAAATACACTTCAGATATGCCAGAGGCTGCGGGTGTTGCTTATACAGCGGGCGAAATTGGCAATACAACAGGCAACGACTTTGCTATGCCATTAGCCGGTGTTGATGTGCCATCAACTACGGTTGTTGATATTGCAGCACGCTACGAGCTTGATCAATATGGGCATATTTACGCAAAGGTAGATAACCTGTTTGACCAAGATAATATTGTTAGTCGTCGCCCATATGGTGCACGTCCTGGTAAGCCTCGCAGTGTTGCTGTAGGTTATAAATACCAATTTTAAGAGGTAAGTAATGTTCGAGACTTTATGGCAAACACTGTTGCAAACGCCTAATTATTTGTTTGATGCCAATAAACGCCTATTTATTGGCTATAGCATTGCGGCGTTAGTTATTGCTATGTTGCTGTATTTCTCGGGCCGCACACAACAAAAAAAGCGCACTTGGCGTGGGCTGGGGCGTTATTTATTTAGTAAGCGTATTTGGCTTAGTAAAAGCGCCAAGCTTGACTATCAATTGCTAATTATAAATCGTTTACTCAAAGCCGCGCTATGGGTGCCTATAGTGCTAACTATGGTACCTGTGGCGATTAGCGTAAGCGATGCCTTGCAATGGCTTTTTGGGGAGCGTGCGGTATGGCAGCTGCCAAGTACTGTGGTGCTAGTAATATTTACTGTACTGCTTTTTATATTTGATGATTTAACCCGCTTTTTATTACATTTAGCACTGCATAAGGTGCCGTTTTTGTGGCGTTTTCATAAAGTGCATCATAGTGCGTTAGTGCTCACCCCAATGACTATTTATCGCAGCCACCCGTTTGAAAGCTATTTATATGCGTGTCGAATGGCGTTCGCGCAAGGTTTTGTGGTGGGCGTTTGTGTGTATTGCTTTGGCCGAAACTTAACTATGCTAGATATTTTTGGTGCTAATGTATTTGTATTTGCCTTTAATGCGTTAGGCGCTAATTTACGCCACTCTCATGTATGGTGGAGCTTTGGTAAAAAAATAGAAAATTGGTTTATTAGCCCAGCTCAGCATCAAATTCATCACAGCGATAACCCAAAGCACTTTGACCGTAACTTAGGCTCTGCTTTAGCCATTTGGGATAGAGCTTGTGGCACGCTAATAAAAGCGCATCAAGTAAGTAAAATTACTGTAGGCGTAGGCAATAAAGACCGTGGCCACAACAGTGTAATAGATGCGTATTGGCGGCCAATTTACGAGAACCTACAAACGCCTTGGCAGCGTGTGGCTAAAGCCGCTAATAAGGTGAATGTTTATAACAAAAAAAAGCCCATCATTGAGGTTAATATTAACGATAAAACAGTTAAATAGCGCTCGGTTACAAAAAATAAAGGGTTAAGTTGTAAATTTTGTGTTTCAATAATCGCATCAAACTCGGTACATACTAACGTACCTTCTTAAAATTACGATGACGATTTAACATGTATTACAAATCAGTTTTATTGGCAAGTAGTGCCTTATTACTCAGCGCCTGTGGTGGTTCTGGCGGCGATGATACGCCCACCGTTAATTCAAATAAAATACCTACCTTGTCCGTATCCAACATTCCTGGCGAATTAAAAAAAGGACAAACCATTGAGCTAACTGCAACAGCAAGCGATGAGGATGGCACTATAAGCAGTGTGATTTGGCAACAAACTGCAGGCATAACGTTATTGAGTGAGCCACTAGAAGCGTTAAGTACCCGCCTTACAATACCTGCTGCACAAAGTTATGCACCCATAACATATTCATTTAGTGTAACAGCCACTGATAACGAAGGGGCTACACGCACTCAAACTATTACATTTGTAGCTAAAAACAGCATGGATATGCACAGTGCTGCCAGGTTATTACACCAAGCCAGTATGGGCCCAACGCTTGCTGAAATAAATAATGCTCAGGGTTTAAGTGAGCAACAATGGCTCGATAACCAAATAGCACTGCCAATTGGCTACCACGGCGACTACCTTGTCACACTTGAAGATGATGAAGACTTTAAATACATAAGCCGTATAGATGCATGGTGGAAAGCGGTGCTACAAAGTGACGATCAGCTGCGTCAGCGCGTTGCATTTGCACTGAGTGAAATATTGGTTGTATCGGATGAAAATAGCGATTTACGTGCGCAACCACAGGGCATGGTTAGTTACTATGATTTATTACTCAAACATGCATTTGGCAACTTTAGAGAGTTACTCGAAGAGGTAACGCTTTCGCCCATTATGGGCACTTATTTAAGCCATTTAGGTAACGAAAAAGAAGACGATGCACTCAATATTCGCCCTGACGAAAACTACGCCCGCGAGGTTATGCAATTATTTACTATAGGGCTTGATGAGTTAAACCTTGATGGCAGCGTTAAGCTAGATGCAAACGGCAATAGCATAGCAACTTACGGGCAGGCGCAAATACAAGGGTTTGCGCGTGTATTTACAGGCTGGACATTTGCAGACAGTGAAACTTTTAAACGCGTAAGTCGTGATTATATTAACCCTATGCAAGCCTATAGTGAGTACCATTCGAGCAAAGAAAAAGTTCTGTTAAATGGTGAGGTTATACCTCAAGACTATGGGCCGGAGGAGTCGCTAAAAATAGCCCTCGATAATTTGTTTAATCACGATAATGTAGCGCCATTTATTTCTAAACAGCTTATTCAGCGGTTAATTACCTCAAACCCGACTACGCAATATGTAGAGCGCGTTGCTCGTGTATTTAATGACAATGGAAGCGGTGTACGAGGCGATTTAGCCGCAGTTGTTAAAGCGATTTATTTAGATGATGAAGCGCGCCATTTTGGCAGCGTACTTAGCTATCAAGGTAAAATTAAAGAACCGCTTTTAAAAACCGTACAGTTTTGGCGAAACCTTAATGCTAAGTCACTACAAGGGTATTACAAAACGTGGAACCTGGTCGACAGCTACGGACAAGGCCCAATGCAGTCAGCGTCTGTATTTAATTTTTTCAGACCAGATTACCAAAGTGCGACTTTGCGCTCCCAAGGGCTTGTTGCCCCCGAACTACAAATAGCTAACGATGCGACTTTAATAGGTACAATGAACGCTCTATTTGCAAGTTTAGTTTGGAGTACCGCTGAAGCGCATACCGATTTAAACCCAGCCGGTATTTATGTCTATGTACAAAGCGATATGGATTACTTGGCGCAAAATGGCATTAATGCACTGATAGAACAATATAATACCTTGTATTTTGCCGGCAATATGAGCGCTGATACTAAGCAAGCCTTGCTTGATTTAGATGCCTACTTTAATGAGGAGCAGTACCGTGTAAGGGTTTCGTACTTGTTATACATGATTGCTATTTCACCAGAATTTAACGTGCAGTATTAGGAGCGCATAATGAGCATTAATAGAAGGCAATTTTTATCATTATGTTTAAAAGGCGGGGTATCGGCAGCCGCTTTAACCAGTTTACAGCTACAGGCGCTAACGGGCGCAACTAATGCAATAGAACTTGGTGATTATAAAGCCCTAGTGTGTGTGTTTTTATACGGCGGAAACGACTCACTTAATATGCTGCTCCCCCTAGAGGGAGAGCAGCGCAGTTTATATGAGCAAAGTCGGCAAAACCTCGCAGTAGAAAATCCTTTGTCGCTAAGTGTTAGTTCGCAATTTGCAGGTGGTGTGGGCATCCACCCTTCACTTGCGCCTTTACAGAGTGTGTTTGAGTCGGATGATTTAGCCTTTATTGGCGGCGTAGGCACTTTGCTTACTCCCACTACATTAGCTGACTATAAAAATAACGCAGTACCTTTACCTAAGCATTTGTTTTCACATAACGATCAGCAAGCCTCATGGATGTACGGCCGAGAAAAAGCCTCTTTAAACAGTGGGTGGGGCGCACGTATGCTCGAACGGTTAGTTGTGCATGACGAGTTTGCGGCAAATATCTCTCTCGATGGCACAAACTTATGGCAAACAGGCACAAATAGCAGTGCTTTTGCGCTTAACAAAAGTGGTATAAGTACGATTAACGCCTTTGGTGGTTATCAGCCGCGTACTGAGCACGTTACTAATATAATGAATCGTGTGTTAGGCAATGCAAGCCATGTGCTTGGGCGTGAATATGCTACTGGCTTAAATAGTGCAATTACCAATACGCAAACTATGAACAGTGCGCTAGAACAAGCACCTGATCTAATTACTTCTTTTAGTGATACTAGCTTGAGTGAGCAATTAGCTGCGGTGGCTAAAACGATTAGTGTGCAGTCGTCGTTAAGTACTCAGCGCCAAGTGTTTTTTGTCTCTATGGGGGGATTTGATACCCATGATGATCAGCTTACGGCACACCCTGCGTTATTAAATACGCTCGCTCAAGGGCTCAGCGAGTTTAATAGTGCCATGAAAGAGCTAAACATGAATGATAAAGTTACCACATTTACTATGTCGGACTTTGGCCGTACGCTCACCTCAAATGGAGATGGCACTGATCATGGCTGGGCGGGTAATCAAATAGTAATGGGTGGTGCGGTAAAAGGACGTAATATTTATGGTGAGCTACTTACTCAGCAATTAGAGGGCGAATACGATACCGGCGGTGGGCGGTTAATTCCGCAAGTGGCTAACGAGCAGTACTTTGCAACGCTCGCGCAATGGTTTGGTGTGCCTGTTTCAGAGCTGGTTGATATTTTTCCTAATTTAAGTCACTTTAATAGCGAAACCTTGGACTTTTTTGTGTAAAGATACTGATATGTTAACTGCAGAGCTTACAGCGAGTTGGTATCTATAATCAGTGACGTTGGCTGTTGATTGTAATCTAAACCCCGTGTTAGGCAGTATGACGTACTGGTTTCAAATACTTAAAATTAAAGATCACACATGATAAAGGAATCATAATAATGAAAATTTTAGTGAGCTTAGTAAGTTTAATCGCTTTTTTACTCGTTTTACTGCCTGGGCCTTTGTATAAGTATGGGGTTGTTGAGCTCAGTACTGCGTTTGCAGGTTTTAGATTTGGTGTGTATGTAGGTGGCGCTGCATTAGTGCTGCTTGTTATACAAGTTATTTTTATGCGTAAAACGCTTAGTATGGGCAGCACTTTAATGGCAGTGGTGTTTGCAGCCATCGCGATTGCAATGCCACTGAGCATGATGAGTAAAGCTAAAAGCGTACCCGCGATCCATGATATTTCGACCGATTTAATTAACCCACCAAAATTTGTGGCAATTGTACCGTTGCGAGCGGATGCTAAAAACCCAGCTGAATACGCAGGAGAAGAAACAGCCAGGCAGCAACGCAAGGCTTACCCTGAGCTAAAAACACTAAATTATGCACAATCAAAAACAGACTTATTAGCTGCTACAGAACAAGCGGTTAAAAATTTAGGGTTTGAGCTTGTTAATGTTAATGCGGCTACGGGTATTGTAGAGGCAACGGATACCACCACATGGTTTGGTTTTAAAGATGATGTAGTTGTGCGTATCAATGACGAAGGCAGCCAGCGCTTTGTCGATATACGCAGTAAGTCACGCGTGGGGCGAAGCGATTTAGGGAAAAATGCTGAGCGTATACATTCACTCATTGATGAGATAAATACGTTACTGGATAAGTAACCAACATTTAAGTTAAAAAAGCCCAACCTTGTTGGGCTTTTTTGGTCAGGGTGCATTCACAGCGCCGGCGTTAGTGTAAACCACATCAAAGTGCATACCGGTTTTATTTTTAGAGCCAGCCCTCATGGGATTAGTTTTAAAAGAAAGCACTTAAATAAGCGAGAAGGTAGACGACTTAAATTTTTACAGACTATGGAGTTGTTATGAAAACAGTAGGATATGCAGCAAAAAGCGAAGGTGCGCAACTAGGTGAATATACTTTTGAGCGCCGCGATTTACGCGATAACGATGTAGAAATTGAAATTTTATATTGTGGCGTATGCCACTCTGATTTACATGCTGTGCGCAATGACTGGGGCGGAAGCCGTTACCCGTTAGTCCCTGGGCACGAAATTGTAGGTAAAGTAAAAGCCATTGGCAGCGCTGTTAAAAAATATGAAAAAGGTGACACGGTAGCGGTAGGCTGCATGGTTGATTCATGCCAAAGCTGCAAACAGTGTGATAACGGCGAAGAGCAATTTTGCCAAGAAGGCATGGTAGGCACATACGCAGGTAAAGATAGAGTAACCGGCGAGATGACCCAAGGTGGCTATTCTAAACATATTGTTGTTCGTGAAGAATTTGTACTATCAGTCCCTGAAAACCTAGAGCTTTCGCGCGTTGCCCCTTTATTATGTGCAGGTATCACTACTTACTCTCCATTACATAAGTGGGGCGTTACAAAAGGCAGCCATGTTGCCGTTGTAGGGCTTGGTGGCTTAGGTCACATGGCTGTTAAAAATGCCGTAGCCATGGGCGCGAGTGTAACTGTGGTTGGGCGAAGTGAGTCTAAAAAAGATGACGCAGTAAAACTTGGCGCGCAGTATTATTTAGTGTCGACTGACGAAGATGCAATGAAAGCGTCGCAGTCGGCTTTTGATATTATTATTGACACCGTACCTGTTAAGCACGATTTGTCTATTTACACACCCTTATTAGACATAGATGGGACGCTAGTTATTGTTGGGCAAGTTGGCCCCGTAGAAGAGCTAAACACTGTGCCTCTTTTAATGGGTCGCCGCCGCATCGCAGGCTCACTAATTGGTGGGATAGAAGAAACCCAGCAGATGCTAGATTTCTGCGGCAAAAATAACGTATTGCCAGAGTGCGAAATGATTAATATTGACCAAATAAACACCGCGTATGAGCGAATGGAAAAATCAGACGTACGCTATCGTTTTGTTATTGATATGGCGTCGTTAGAGGCCCAGTAAGGTGGGTGATTAAATACCCTTATTAAAGTAAAAGAGCGGCTAATTGTATTAGCCGCTCTTTTTATATGCTTAACACGTTTGTGCTGCGGGTTGTTGTTTATTAAGTTGCAAGTAGCTTAAAAACCACATTACCAAGCCGCCTAGAAACAACGCAGCTGCAACATAACCCGTTTGATTAGGTGCTACACCTTGTGCAATAACAGCCCCGCCGACCCAAGGGCCAATAGCATTTGCGGTGTTAAATGCGCATTGTACTAATGCGCCAATCATTGCATGGCCCTCAGGGGCGACATCCATTAATAATGATTGAATAAGCGTTGCCAAACCCACACTGCAACCAATAAAAAATATAACCACATAAAGCATCCATATATTGTAACTTGCGCTAACGTAGGCAATAGCAAATACGATAGTGCACACCAGTGCAAGGCCTGTGGTTTTAATGGCCGATTTATCGGCCGCTTTGCCTAATAGGTAATTACCTAACGTACAACCAATACCAAACATCACCATGGCGATAGAAATAGTGTAAGGGGCTGTTTTAGTTACATCTAAAATTGTGTCGGCAATGTATGTATAAATACAAAACACGCCGCCAAAGCCAACAATTACAATACCTAAAATAGACCACACCAGTTTATTTTTAAGTACGCCAAACTCGTTAAGTAAGTTAGATGGCTTAGCGTTATCAATATTTGGCACTACTTTGTATACAAATATAAATGCAATAAACGCTAAAACGGCAGCGCCCCCTAAGCAATACCGCCAGCTTAGGTTTTGCCCCACCAAGGTAACAATAGGCACGCCAACAATGGTTGCAATGGTCAAGCCCATAAATACTTTTGACATAAAGCTTGCGCGTTTACCCGAAGGGGCAATATCGGAGGCAAGCAAAATAGCAGCGCCAAAATAGGCGCCGTGAGGTAAGCCACTTAAAAAACGAAAAACAACAAGCTGCTCTAGTGAGGTTGCTAATGCACTCAAACCATTAGCAATACACATTAAGCTTAAAAAAATCAGCAAAGCTTTGCGTTTTCGCATGTTGGCCGTTGTAAGCATTAATACGGGGGCGCCAACTACAACGCCAATCGCATAGGCGCTAATGGCATAGCCACTTTGCGAAGGGGTTGAGCCAAACGTTTCACTGATCAGCGGCAGCATAGGCATCATTGAAAACTCTGATAATCCTAAAATAAATGTACCTAGTGCTAACACTAATAAAATAGCCGATTTGTTTAACTGATTAGATGCCGACGCAACATCTGAACTCATAGAAGATCCTTTAACTTTGATTTTAAAATAACGAATAGCCACACGTTAACTGTGTGGGGAGTAAACATATATTAGGTGTGGAGTGTGTCAGTGAGATGGCTATTTTAAGTTAAAAAGTGTACTGCGTCATGTATAAAAATAGTATTTTTGGCTTGTTTTACTTTTGTTAACTACTAAAAAATGATAGCTATAGTGTTAATTTATAAAAAGATAATGCAGAGCAGCAAATTAGTAAGCGATTATTTGCTCGCAGAATAGCTAAATAACACTTATATTTACAAAGTTGTTACATTTATTGCCAGCTAACATATTATTTTTATATTTGCTTGTTATTGTCGCTCTAATATTAGTCTCTAAAGGTTTTAACACATGTTTGGTCTACGAAAAGATAACGCTAAAGTTGATGAATTGGAACGTCAACTCAATGAAAGTAAATCAGTACTATCCGCTATTTATAAGCATGTAGCGTATATTGAATTTACACCTGAGGGAAAAATTTTAGATGCTAACGAACTTTTTTTAGACACCATAGGTTACAAAAGAGAGGAAATAATTGGCAAGCATCACCGTATGTTTTGTGACTCTGACTATGCTAATTCAAATGAGTACAGCCAATTTTGGCAATCGCTGCAAGGTGCAAACTCAGCGAGTGGTGCTTTTATGCGCTTTAACGCTAATGGTGAAAAACTATGGCTAGAGGCTACGTATTTTCCTGTTGAAGTAAACGGGGTGGTTACTAAGGTTATTAAAATAGCGTCGGATATTACAAAAAATTATGTACAGCGAAAATCTCAAGAAGCGCTCACCGAAGCACTTGATAAGGCACTGGCCACAATTGAATTTAACCCCGATGGCACCATTATTAAAGCAAATCAAAACTTTTTATCTACAGTGGGCTATTCACTTGCAGAAATAGTTGGTAAGCATCACAAAATGTTTTGTACTGACTCTTTTTATCAAAATAATCCTCGGTTTTGGGAGGAGCTAAGCGAGGGACAGTTTAAATCGGGTAAGTTTAAGCGCATAACCTCTAACGGGGATGAAATTTGGTTAGAGGCAACCTACAATCCTATTTTAGATAACAAAGGCAACGTAATAAAAGTCGTGAAGTTTGCCTCTAATATAACTGAACGGATAAAAGAAAACGAAGCTGTAAGTGACGCTGCAAAAATTGCACACGAGTCAGCCGTGTCGAGTGCGCAAACGGCCAAAAGAGGGTCTGAGATATTACACGATGCGATTGCAAACTCCGATGCAATTGTAAGCCAAGTGCTTAAATCGGTTGATTTAATTAAAAATCTGAATGAACAATCGGCGGTTATCGGGTCTATTGTTTCGACCATAAGCAGTATTGCCGATCAAACTAATCTATTGGCGCTCAATGCCGCTATTGAGGCTGCACGGGCGGGTGAGTACGGCCGCGGCTTTGCCGTTGTGGCCGACGAGGTTAGGCAGCTTGCTGCAAGCACCAGTAGTTCTACCAACGAAATTGCTACTGTGGTTAAAAATAACCAAGAATTGACTAACGATATTTCAAAGCAAATTACCTCGGTGTCTGATTCCTCAGAGCAGGGTCGTGAGCTTATAGCAAAAGTCTCTGAAGTAATACAAGAAATAGAACGAGGCGCTGATGCTGTCTCTGCCACAGTGTCTAGACTTAACGTGAGTTAAGTTGCAGTAATTTGTTAAACTGCGACATTTTGTCGCGCTATAATCCTATAAGTACATTATATAATTTATGCCATACATAACAGTGGCATAAATTATAAATGGCTTATATCAAACGTATACAACACACTTATTTACTCTCTCCTTTAGCACTATTAATTAGCGGCTTTTTATCGCCAGTGGTGCTCGCTGATGATAATGACTTAGAAGTTATTGAAGTTCACGGACATACACAAAATAAACATTTATCACTTGGCTCATCAGAGGCAATGCTTAGTCACTTAGGTGTTGATTTTTCGGCTGCGGGCGGAGTGTCTAACTTACCTATTTTAAATGGTTTAATGGGCGATAGGGTAAAAGTACTTGTAGATGGAGCGGATTTAACAGCTGCCTGTGCTAATCAAATGAATCCGCCGCTTTCTTATATTTCTGCCAATCAAGTTGCGGCCTATAAGGTTGTTGCTGGTGTCTCGCCAGTAAGTGCAGGTGGCGATAACATTGCAGGTGTAATAAGTGTGAATTCTATTTCACCACAATACAGCGAAACGAGCGAGTTAGCATGGCACTCCGGTTATGTGTCGGCTAAATACAGTAGTGTTGATAATGGCCGAAAGTTAGGTGTTGGCGCTCGTATAGCCAGTGATACATTAAGCTTTGATTACCAAGGCGCGTTTAGTGATGCCAACAGCTACGAAGATGGCAAGGGTAACAAAGTACTTGATACATTATACCGCGCTCAAAATCACAGTTTAACGGGCGCGATACGCGATGAAAATCAACAACTGGTTGTAAAGCTTACGCATCAAAAAATACCGTTCCAAGGTTTTGCTAATCAGTACATGGATATGACTGACAATACCAGCTATGGCGCTATTGCCCAATATAAGCGCAGCTTTGAAAACAGTGAGCTGCAAGGGCAGGTCAATTGGCATAGTGTAAAGCACGAAATGGGCTTTTTTAGTAAAGAAAAAACCGGCATGATGCCCATGAAAACAGATGCAAAAGATATAAGTACGCAGCTTAAATGGCGTCTTACACTTGATAAAAATAGCTCATTACTGCTCGGGCAGGAATATTATAACTACCGCATTGATGATTGGTGGCCGGCGATTGAAGGCTCAACCATGATGGGGCCAAATGATTATATAAATATTAATAATGGGAAGCGAGAGCGTATTGCCTTATTTGCAGAGTATGAAAGCCAAATTAATAATAAGCTTTGGTTAAATACGGGAGTGAGGGTTGAGCGTGTTAATACGCAAGTTGATGAAGTGCAGGCCTATAACGATGGCATGAGTATGATGGATATGGGTAGCATGAGTACAATGAGCACTGCTAATAATGCGCTAGCTGCAAATGACTTTAATAATGCCGATAGAGACAAAACCGACACTTTAGTTGATGTAAATGTACTCACTAATTACCAAATTACACTTTATGACGAGCTCCAATTAGGCCTTGCTCGCAAAAATCGCGCACCCAATTTATATGAGCGCTACAGCTGGGGTGTAAGTAATATGGCAAGTACTATGATTGGCTGGTACGGCGATGCTAATGGTTATATAGGTAACCCAAACCTTAACGCCGAAACCGCCCATACCATTAGTGCAACGTATTCAAAAACAGCTAAAGATGATGCGTGGCGTGTAAGTGCTAATGTGTGGTACACCGATATAAACGACTACATTGATGCAAATATTGTTCGTAATTTTAATAGTTATGGCTTAGCAAACACAACGCGTAATATTTTACAGTTCACTAATGTTGACGCCACATTGTATGGTGCAAAGCTTGATATAAGTAAGTCGATTTATCAATCAAAGCAGTTTGGCGAATGGCTGTTAAAAGCAAACGTTACAAGTACCCGTGGCAAGCGCGACGACACAAACCAACCGCTATATCAAATTAAGCCATTACATACAGAGTTAACATTAAGCCAGCAAATAGGGGGATTTGAAAATACGCTGTCGTGGGAGTGGGTTGATTCAAAATCACGCGTTGATGTTAACCGCCTTGAAAACCAAACAAGCAGCTATAATTTAGTGAATTTGTCCTCTAAAGCCACCTTTAATGCATTAACGCTAAGTGCTGAGGTAACTAACTTATTTGATGAGTTTTACGAGTTGCCATTAGGGGGAGTAAGCATTGCTGCACTAAAACAAAATAATAGCGCGGGCTTTACCCAATTAGCGGGGCCGGGGCGCTCATTTAATATAAGCGCAAGTTATGCTTTTTAGACGTTATTAATAGTTAAGCCACCATTGTGTTGTGGCTTAGCGCTAATTATTAATCAGTAGTCGTACTTTGCTCATCGTCGGCACAAAGAGATTGATCTGCTTCTAAAGCTCGTTTTTCGCGCTCGGCTTTAGATACATACGCTGGTTTATTACTTTTGTGTAATTTAGCATTAGCACGTTTATCTTTTTTCTGAAATTTAGTGACGATTTTTTTACGGCGATTCATTAGTACTAATACTCTGATAAATTTAGGTCGCGCATTATACAACCAATGCGATTAAAGCCGCCATATAAATTTAAAACACGATCATTGTAATCCTGTCGCAAAGCGCTATTTAATATTATGCTGCAGCGCTATAATTTGGCCTTTATTTAGTCATACAACGGGATACGTTTTGAAAAAGTTAGTTTTGCTCTGCAGTGCTTTATTTGCTTTTAATACTCATGCGCAATTACATGAAAACATTGATAGTGTAGCTGATTACGCTGTAAATACTTATCAACAATCACAAATTCACACACTAACTAATTTAGTGGCTTTTCCTACAGTAAATAAAGATTCAATACCCGCGCCACAAAATCCTGACTTTATTAATTTTAAGTCGGTATTAAAAATGAAAGCCGCAGAGCTTGGGTTTGATTACCAAGACTTAGGCTATACCGTGCTTATAGGTATGGGCGATCAAAACGAAAAGGTTACCGTTGTTACTCACGGAGATGTACAACCTGCCAATGCAAGTAAGTGGAAACAAAGCCCATTTATCATTGATACCTCTGAGCCTGGCAAATTAGTAGGGCGCGGCACAGAAGATGACAAAGGCGCTATAGCTACTGCGCTTTACGCTATGAAAGCGATTAAAGATAAAGGCATAAAGCTTGATACCCGTATAGAGTTGATGATTTACCTTGCCGAAGAGTCAGACTGGGGCCCACTTACTGAATTTATGAAAACCTATGAGCAACCAAAATATGCAGTAACCATTGATGCATCATACCCAGTGGTTGTTGCCGAAAAAGGCTGGAGCTTAATTGCCCCTACGTTTAATGCTACCTCAAAGCAAACTGGGGTTTATGTAAGTGATGTTGCTGGTGGCGCGTTTAAAAGCCAAATACCGGAAGATGCAAGCTTGGTGCTGCATAACGCAAGCGCTGCAATTATTAACTCATTAAAAGCAAAAGCTAAAATGCTTAGTGACGTTGAGTTTAATTTTGAAGAGCAAGGTAAAGGCTTAAAAATAACTGTAAAAGGGGTATCTGCGCACTCATCAGAGCCTGAGTCGGGCGTTAATGCTATTGCACACCTGGGTGAGTTATTCATAGATGTAGCGCTTGAAAATAATAGCGATGGCCAGCTTATTAAATTTGTAAACCAATTAATTGGCTTAGATATTCATGGTAAGCAATTTGGTAATATTGCTTATAAGCATAATTTTATGGGCCCAATGACAGTGGCGCCTACCCTTATCGAGCGCGATGGTAATGCACTAACGTTAGCCATTAACGCGCGCCGCCCAGTAGGCAAAGAGGAAAACCTACTTAAAGCGCAAATTATCAGTGCGATAAAGGAATGGGAAACAGTAAATAACGTAATGCTTAGTAAAATAGATACGGTTATTGGTACACCCATGCTGATAGATAACGCACCGCACGCACAAAAGTTGCTCGATATATTTAAGCATTTTACCGGCGACAAAAAAGCTGACTTTGTATCAATTGGCGGCGGTACTAACGCAAAACTATTTGATAATGCAGTTTCGTTTGGCCCTTCAATGCCGGGTAAACGTTATACAGGCCACTCAGAGCATGAATTCATTACGCTTGAGCAATTGGAACTAAATTTACGTATGTATACGGCAATGATGATAGAGCTAGGAAATATGTAAGCTATAGCTGTTTTAATTTAAAAGCCGCCTTGTTTAACTAAAGTGACTCCATTAAGGCGGCTTTTTTGTATTTATTAAAACTGAGCTACAAAACTCAGATTGTATATATCATAGTTATTTTTATCAGTGTAATTGGCGCTGAAATAGTAGCTATCGTTAATAAAGTATTTACCCTCAACAACTAAATCTGAGTCGCTTACGCCAATACCCACTGCAACGTGCTTATTGAAGTAGTAATTTGCCAGTACATCAAAAAAAGGGTCATCACCAGCATCGAGATAGTCAACATTTATAGAAACGTAGCTTTCATCGTAAAGGTGAGCAAAGTAACGTGATGATAAGTCCCACGAGTCTATTTCATCATCAGTTTCAACCGTAAAGCCAATGTAATCGGTGTCATTAATTTGATGGTTATATTGCGCTTTAAATAGATAAACCGTATCACCATATTCATAATCTACCATGCGTGCAGATACTTTTAACGAATCAGCAAATAAGTAACCTATGCCAAGCGAATAGGTATCTGTATCGCCAATGTTGGGTAATTCAAAGGTTGCAAAAGCATTACCGTAAAAGCCTTCTCCAAAAATCCCTTTTTTGCTATAACCATCTGAATTAAAGTAATTTAAGCCTATATTACTATCTGTATCTAGGTAGCCATAATCATCCCACACTCCCGAGCTTTGTTGCTCTTCAAAGTAATAATGCGTAGATAATCCGTACACATTATCGCTGTAATAGCGTGAATCTATTTTTGCGTAGTTAACTGTATTAAACCATTGCTTTGATGCTGATTGTTCAGCGTTTACTGACGCTGCACAGCTAAGTGCAAGCAAAGAGAGTGGCATTAAGTAGCGCATAAGTATCCTTTCTTATAATTAATAGGTGTATCTAAAAAAGGTATTATATTTAATGCTCGTTAAAATACATTTAAAAAATTGTAAGTAACTGTATGTTTGTATAAGTATTTGTAGGAATGCGCTTGAAGGGGCTGCTATAAATTTATGACTAATGTCATATTAACTGATGACAAATGGCACCTTTAAGGTTTAAAAATTAAGGCAATAATAACCTTACATTTTAAGAGGAGAGCAAACATGAATACACCAGCATTTTTTGATAATTTTAAACGTTACTTAGTGGTTTTAACTTTTTTTACTGTAGTTAACCTAATTACATCACCCAATTATTTGTGGGTTGTGTGGCCTGCGCTAGGGATGGGTATTGCGCTTCTTAACGACTTATTAGATTTAAATCGTTCAAAAAGGGTAGGGTAGTGAAAGTGAAGCCAAGTGAATATTTACTTGGCTTAAATTACTTAACGTAAAAGGGATAGCCGTTTATGAGGCGCTCTCGAGTGTTGCATTAAGAGATATTTCGGTATTGAGCAGCTTTGAAATTGGGCACCCTTTTTTCGTTTGCTCACACAGAGCTTGAAATTGCTCGTTAGCAATATCTTTAATCCGTGCGTTTACTTCAAGTGCTATATGGGTGACTGCAAAACCATCGTCAACTTCATCGAGACTTACCGTTGCTTTGGTATCAATTTTATCGGCTGTAAAGCCTGCATCACCTAATGCAAGTGACAACGCCATACTAAAACATGCACTGTGCGCCGCACCTACCAATTCTTCTGGGTTTGAACCGGGCTCGTCTTCAAAGCGAGTATTAAAGCCAAAAGGTTGTTTATCAAGTGCGCCGCTTTGCGTAGAAATACTGCCTTTACCTGTTTTAATATCACCAGACCACGTTGAGTTTGCCGTTTTTTTAATCGTCATCATCTTCTCCTTGCTATGAATGTAAGCTTTTCAGACCTAATAAGCGTTATTTACATAAAAGCTTGAGTAAGGCCCTGTAAAGCACAGTTACAGTTAACAGTGCAAAATAAGCGCCAGTTAATAAACACTGATTTGGAGAAGTGATGAAATCTAATTTTAAAGATAAATAGGTCCTAATTTTTATTACGTTTACAGCGCTCTGAGCAGTAAATAACGTTATCCCAATCGCGTTGCCATTTTTTACGCCATGCAAATGGCTTATTACAAACAGGGCATATTTTTTGTGGCAGATGTAATTTTTTATGCGCCATGTTGATGACTCTTAGTTTTTTGTTTTACTGTGCGAGTAAGCCCCACGTGTCTTTTTAATATATTAGGAATAGCACGCCTAACGTCTGCTCGCTCGCGGTATTGCCATAAGCGTTCGCGTGCTTGCTTTGAAGCATCGGTTAAATCAAGCATGGGTTCTGGGTAATCTTCTCCTAGTTTAAAGTCGTTAAATAATGCTTCCATGGGTGTTTGTTGCCAAGGCTCGTGTAAATATTCTATTGGCAGTTTTTCAAGTTCGGGGCACCACTTTTTAATAAAGACACCGGTTGGATCTTGATCTTCAGATTGCTTAATCGGGTTGTAATGCCTAATAGTATTAATACCTGTAACAGAGGCCTGCATTTGTATTTGCGGGTAATGAATACCAGGTTCAAAGTCTAAAAAGTAATTTGCCAGCGGTAAACTTGCCTGCTGCCAACTGATATTTAAATGATGTGTTACAAAGCTTACAAGCATAGCGCGCATTCTAAAGTTGATATAACCGGTGGCTTTTAAGCAGCGCATACAGGCATCAATAATCGGGATACCCGTTTGGCCTTGTGCCCAGCGCTCAATATCGCGTTCTACATGCTCATCGGCACGATACGGAAATACATGATAACCCGGGTTTAATGCTTTAAATTCCATCGTGCATTCGCTTTCAAACTTTTGCATAAAATGGCAATGCCAATGCAAGCGCGATACAAAAGCAGCAAGTGGACGCTTCCAGCCTTTTTTATTGGGGTGTTTAGAATGGTATTCATCAATAGCCTTTTGGTACACCTGTTTAAGGCTTATATTCCCCCATGCTAAATAAGGCGAAAGCCTAGAGCAATGAGTACGGCTTAAACTTGGGCTAGATATTCCTTTTTGATACCCCTTGCCGCGCTCTGCAAAAAAACTGTGTAATACACTGTTTGCTTGTAATGGCCCGCCTATTTGAAAGTTGTCATTTTCTTGCGTGTAGCTTTTTGGCAGCTCTGGAGTGACATAGTTATTAAGCGAAACGGTATTTATGTTTTTCCAATTAGGGATTGCGATGTCGGCTTGCATTGTTTGTTGCCAACGTTCGTTCCAATGACTGCGATTTTTTTTGCCACGAATAACAGCGCCCGTTTGTGACTCATACCAGTTAATATTCTGTGTTTGACACCAATGGCTAACTGACTTATCTCGATCAAAGGTGTTATTTAGGCCAATTTCTTGATGGCTAAATATATTTTCTATACGGTATTGTGAGCTTAAGGTGCTCAATAGCTCAAGCATGTCTTGGTTGTAAACATAAAGGGTGGCATTAAAGCGCTTAAGCTGCGTATTTATTTCCATTATAGATTGATAAACAAATCGCCAATGTCGCTCGTTATAATGCGGGTCTGCAAGCATGAGAGGCTCAAAATTATAGAGCAGTAATGTGGGTAAACCATTACTAAATGCATTTTTAAGTGGCTGATGATCGCTAAGGCGTAAATCGCGTTTAAACCACACTATGTTTATTTTTTTAGGCATGTCTTTGTTTATAACTTTAAATAATAAAATTAACTCATTACTAATTTAGGTTTGCTAGGTTTATAACTTATGCTGTGGTTAAATCAGTCTAAGTTTTAATATTAATAATTAAACCAGCGCGAGTTTGTAAGTACCTATACGTAAGATATTAAAATTACGATTTAGCTTTAAATATTAAAAAGGAAAAATATGTTTTTAGATTTAACTAAAAATAAAGATTTGAATGTGTACTCATACCTAGTGGGAGGGATCAGCCCTCGTCCTATTGCATGGGTAAGTACATTAAATAAAGATGGAGTGGCGAATGTTGCGCCATATTCTTTTTTTACTGTAGCGAGCTGTAACCCACCAGTACTGAGTGTTACGCAGGTAAACCCTCGAGATAAAGCAATCAAAGATACTTTAGCGAATGTATTAGCTACTAAAGAGTGTGTAGTTAATATTGTAAGCCATTCTCAGGTTGAAAAAATGAATCAAAGCTGCGCAAACTACGCCAGTGATGTGAGTGAATTTGATGCGGCTAATATTACTAAAGTAGCGAGTGAAATGGTTGCCGCCCCTGGTGTTGCAGATTCAAAAGTACGCTACGAATGTAAGCTTAGAGAAGTGATTACTTTTTCAAACGAACCCGGTGGTGGGCAAATGATACTGTTAGATATTGTTGGTATTTGCGTTGAAGATGAAACATTTGTTGATGGTTATATAGATCCTACTAATTTAGATTCAGTAGGGCGCATGGGCGGAGATTACTACGCAACCACAAGGGATAAATTTGCTGTTAAACGTCCATCATAGCGTGGGCGTTTAATCTTTCATAATTCGTGCACATTGTTTGCACTTTTACTTGTTAACTTTATTTTATTAAACGTTAATGTAAAAGGTTAAATAGTGAAAGTACAATTTAAAAATAATACCTCAAACATCACCAAATTATTTGCGTTAAGTACACTATGTATAGCTTTAACGGCATGTAACAGCGACTCAGCAGACACAACGTCAGACAGCGATACTGTTAGTAATAGTGTACCTAGCGTTGATGCGGGTATTGATCAAACAGTTAACGCAGGCGATACCGTTTATTTAAATGCAAGCGTTGAAGATGATGATGACGTATCTGTTACGTGGTCACAGTCATCAGGGACTGCTGTTACTCTCACATCAAGTACAACATTAACGAGCGAATTTACCGCGCCAGAAGTACTCGCTGATGAATCGCTAGTATTTGAGTTAAGCGCAGATGATGGCGTAAATAGTGCTGTTATTGACACCGTTACTATTAATGTTGTTGCCTCTGTGGCTGTATCAAATACAGATGCAAAGCTTGCAAGCTGGATAATTAACAACGATACCACATCTACTTATATACAAAATAACGGTGGTGTTGTTGAAGATGTGCAGTCGGTCGAACTGGTAACTGTATCTGATCAAAGCACTGATGTTGAATACATGTATGTGCAAGCAACGGATATTCCAAAATATGATATTACCCTTACGCAAGATCAAGTTGATGCGTTAAATAATCGCCCGCGCGCAGCAAGCGACTTTTATAATGGGGTTACCTCTGCTGTTGCAGGGCAAACCGTTTTATTTGGCGAAGACATTGGTTATAAAAGCAGTCCCCAAAACTGTAATGACACTGGTGGCGCAGGTTATTGGCCGCCAGGACCCAGTTGCCCTACAGAGCAAAGTGTAGAGGCTTACTTTCCCGTTACGCCTACTGATTTATCAGACACCGATACATGTGAAACAGGTTTAGGCACTGTTGGCTTAATGGTAAATGGTACCAGTATATTTAACTGGGGTGATGGTATGAGTTATGGCAATAATGTGTGGTACACGCTAGCCCCAATTGCAGAGCAATATGATGTTGATATATGTGGTGGACATGCTGCAAATGGGGAATACCATCATCATTTTTACACAAGTTGTTTAGCTGGTTTATTAGAAGATGATGGCGATGCACATTCTCCTATTTATGGTTTTGCAGCCGATGGTTATCCTCTTTATGGCCCATACGAAAGTAATGGAGAGCTTGCTTTAAGTGGATGGGAAATGCGTGATTATGGTGCTCCAACAAGTGAAGGGGGCTGTGATAGCGAAGGAGAGCGAAGCTGTACGTTAGTTGATCAGTACGATATTAGCCAAGGTACGCAAGAAAGTGAAGCAGGTCCGGATATAGGTGAAGAAGTAACGACACTTTCTGGAAATACACTTAATGCTGACGATGGTTACTATTTTGAAGACTATTATTACGCCCATAAAGCGGTAACAGGTGCTCAACTCGATGAGCATAATGGCCATGATACTAATGATGGCAAGGGTTATCACTACCATATAACACTAAAGCTTGATAGCGACGGTAAATTACAACCTTCATTTCCTTATCAAATAGGCCCACGCTTTAAAGGTGAGCTTGCCGATAACTCTATTGGTAGCTGTGACACTGGCGAAGCGATGGGCCCGCCGCCGGGCGTTTAAGGAGTTTCTATGCGTTATATTAAATACGCGCTGATCCTTGTTACTACTGCGCTATTGAGTTTTAAGCTCTTTGCGCAGCAGGAAATGATGGATCATAGCCACATGCCTATCGCAGTGCCAAATGATGCACCTACACCGGCGCTGAGTCTTGCGTTATTAAAAGATAGTATGTCGGGCTATAACTTAATACTAGACACTCAACGTTACGACCTATCGGTACCGCCGGCGGGAAAGATGAATATGCAGCAAATGATGACTGCTACGATAAATCCTAATAACGGGTTTTTACAAGGGCATGCACATTTGTATATTAATGGCGTTAAAATACAACGAATATACGGACATGCACTACATTTACCCTCGTCTTTATTTAAACGTGGTATAAATACTATATCAGTGACCCTTAATAATCATGGGCATATGTATTGGACAGCACAAGGTAAAAAAATAGTCGCTACATTGTATATTAACGACGAAAGTGAAAAGTTAATAACGTACAGATTTGAAAGCTCCCCAAGTAAGGTTGAAGACGAAGATTAATGAAAATTCACAACAAACTTTTTTTAATTTTATTTAGTTTCACATTCAGTATTATTGCTGGGTTGGTTGGGCTTATACAGTACAGTATAGGCCAAGGCGTTATTGATTTTGTAAACGCAAAAGAAGTAAAAGCGCTTGAGCCTTTAACTGTGACACTGGCTCAAAAATACGAAAAAAACCCATCGTGGGATTACATTATTGGCAGTGATATGCAATTTTTGAGGTTGGTTGAATCTCAGTTGCGCTCGAGCCAGTTTTTATCTGATTTACCCGATATACCACAAAGACCTTTGATGCGAGAAGATAGAAGGCCTAGAAATCACGAACGTTTTGAACAACGAGAGCGCCGACCACCACCTGAACATACAGCACATTATGCTTTGCTTGATGAAAAGGGGCAGCGTATTTTCGGTAAATATTTTAACGATTTAACCTATATAAAAACCCCCATTGTTGTAGATGATAATGTTATTGCATATCTTGCAGTATCTAAAAGAGATAGTTTAGCTGATGGTTATGAACTCGACTTTTTAGAGCAACAAACTAATTATGTTTGGCTGATAGCGTTAACTGCGGTATTACTCACACTTTTATTATCCTTTTTACTTTCACGCCACTTGGTTGATCCGGTTAAACAAATAGCAAGCGGTATGCACAAGCTTACTAAAGGGCAGTACAGTACAAAACTTTTATTAGATAGAAAAGACGAGCTGGGCCAGCTTAGTGAAGATTTTAACACCTTGGCCTTTACGCTTGCTAAAGATGAGCAAGTACGTAAACGTTGGCTTGCTAATATTTCACATGAGCTAAGAACCCCCATGAGCATTTTACTTGGTGAGCTTGAAGCTATGTTGCTTGGGATACGTGAACCAAATAATAAAAATATTAGTTCTGCTAACGATGAAGCGCTGCATTTAAAGCGCTTGATTGACGACTTACACATGCTCAATAGTGCCGAGTTAGGCGGCATGCATTACACCATGGAACCAACCGATGTAGGCTACTTACTTAACTCCATAGAGCAAAAATACCATGTTATTTTTAAGCAGCACGCTATTAATTTTTACCTTCTTAATAGTGCTAACAACACCACAGTAAACGCAGATAAAACACGTATACTGCAATTGTTAGATAATATATTAATGAATGCGGTGCATTACGCGCAGTGTTCAACTATTTCTTTAAGTGCCAATAACGTAAATATAAAAGGCCAAGCCTATTTAGAGCTTATAATAGAGGACAATGGGATAGGTGTTGAGCAAACGCATTTATCGCATTTGTTTGAATATTTATACCGTGTAGACAGCTCTCGCAACCGCCAAGAGGGAGGCTCTGGTTTAGGTTTGTCCATTTGTCAGCATATCGTTAAAGGTCATAATGGCGAAATCTCAGCTGAAAAAGCCAGTATTGGTGGGCTTGGCATTGTTATTAAATTACCCTTATTAGTTCAGTAGAGGATAAATATGAGTGAGCAAATACTCATTGTTGAAGATGAAATAAAACTTGCCAATTTAATGAGCGACTTTTTAACAACTCATCATTATCAAACGCACCTTATTCATCATGGTGATGAAGTACTTAGCTGGCTTGAAAGTAATAAGCCAAGTGTTATTTTATTGGATATTATGCTGCCAGGGCAAAGTGGTATAGAGCTGTGCAAAGCGATAAGAAAGTTCTCTAATGTGCCCATTATTATGGTTTCGGCAAAGGTAGAGGAAATTGACCGATTGCTTGGGCTAGAATTGGGCGCCGATGATTATATTTGTAAACCGTTTAGCTATGCTGAGCTGGTGGCGCGTGTAAAAGCAATTTTAAGGCGTGTGAATAGCACAAAAGAGCCTGTAAATAATGCCATGACACTGGATGAAAGTACTTACAGTGTTAACTATAAAAATAGCAGTATAGAACTGACTAATTTTGAATTTCAGCTATTTAAGCCTTTGTATTCAAACCCTAACCGAATTTACTCACGCGATAGCTTAATGGATACTATGTACGCAGACCAACGTATAGTTAGCCACCGCACTATAGACAGCCACATAAAAAAATTACGTAAAAAGCTGGACGAAGTAACGCAAACCGAAAGCGTTATTCAGTCGGTTTACGGGGTGGGCTATCGGTTTGTTCACCCTCAATAGCTAACAGTGAGCGCAGCTTTACTCATCATCTGCATTTTTAATACGTTCTAAACGGTCGAACTCTTCGTATTCGGCCGCTTGTATTTCATCTAGTACAGCATCTACATCTGCAACCTCGCTACTGTCTTCAAATTCTCCGCTGAGCACCGTGTTTGGCGTTAAGCTGGCCTCTTCAAACAGTGCCCACATTTCTTTTGCGTATTGGGTTTTTAAAAGGCTAGGTGCAAACTGCGCATAATAACGGCGTATGTTGTTTACATCGCGCGTAAACATTGCTTGCGCACTGTTATTAGCCGCGGCGTTTACAGCTTGCGGAAGGTCAATAATGACAGGCCCTTTATTATCAACAAGCACGTTAAATTCCGATAAGTCACCGTGGATAATACCCGCGCACAGCATTAATTTAATATAATGAATCATCATACTGTACTGCTCAATAGCGTGTTGCTGCGTAAGGGTCACATGCCCTAACTGTGGAGCAACATCACCGTCTTCATCGCACACAAGCTCCATTAACAACACGCCATCAATACAGAAATAAGTGTCGGGAACTCTAACGCCAACGCGTGATAAACGGCTAAGCGCGTCTACCTCTGCATTTTGCCAAATCTCCTCTTCTAGTTGCCGCCCATAACTAGAGCGTTTACCCATGGCACGGGCTTGGCGTCCGCCTCGCACTTTTCGACCTTCTTGATACTGTGCGGCTTTTTTAAAGCTGCGTTTAACGGCTTCTTTGTAGACTTTAGCACAGCGAATTTCGCCACCGCTGCGTACCACAAATACATCCGCTTCTTTGCCGCTCATTAAGCGGCTTATCACTTCATCAATTAGGCCATCATCAACGAGTGGCTGGAGGCGTTTAGGTATTTTCACTGCGATACAACTAGAAAAATTGGAAGATTAAACATGTATGTTTATAGGCCCTTAGTATGTTAGCTCTCAAAAACGTGTTGAAAGTGGTTTTAGGTAATTAGTTATCACAATAACCGAAATACCGAATAAGGTAAAAATAACATGATAAAAATCAGCTTTATTTTTATTTCCTTATTTTTTGCACAATGTTTGCGCTTTTTAGGCGTACTTTATATTCATACCCTTTATTAATAGCTAACCCAAGGTGACCACGATGAAGCATTTCTCTACTTTTGCCGTTGCTGCATTATTATCTATGGCTTTTTCAGCCAATGTTGCAGCCCGAGGCGGTGATAACCCACCACCTAAACCTGACTTTTCGAGCATAGATGCAGATGGTGACGGTGTGATTAGCCTTGCAGAATTTAGTGAAAGTGCGCCACCGCAAGGCGATACGCAAACTATTTTTGATGCAATAGATGCCGATGGGAATGGCGAAATTAGCGAACAAGAATTAAGTGAACACAAGCCACCACGCCGCGCACGTTAAGGAAGAAAAAAATGATCAACAGTATTGGTAGCTCAGCGAGTTTTATGGCTCAACAATCGAGTCAAGTAAGTGCTTTAACCACAGAGCAAACTGAGTTTGTTAAAGAAACGCTGGCAGAATTTGATGCACAAAACCTAAGCACAGAAGATGCGCAAAGTATTCAAGCCGCATTTGAAGAGCAGGGGATCTCGCCTACAAAAGAGTTAGCGGATTTAATGAGCGAACTTGATTTTGACGCTAAAAGTATTGGCGATGCAGGACGCCCTGAAGGGCAGCACCCGCCACCGCCGCCACAAAACGCGCTAGAATCTGTTAATACTGACGAAGTGGTTAGCTACTTAGATGAGTTATTAACTGAGTATTCAAGCCAGCTATCAGATGAAGATAAAGAATCAATTCTTTCATCGGTACAAGAAAAATTTGGCTTAAGTGAAGGCGATTCACTGCTAAATGTAACAGCTTAGGTGTTATAACTTGAGGTAAAGCTGAGCGTTTATCCTTAGGTCTTAAGTCCAAAGCCCGGCAATTATTTTGTTGGGCTTTTTTATTATACCCATTCGCTTAATTGATTACGTATTAGTGCGGATTGGGTTTACTCTGCTTGAGGCAAAAAAATCGCGCTAATAGCACCCAATAAACCGAGCAGGCTATACAACAAAATAAGCTGTGCGGTTGATAAAAATGCATCTAAAAGCCCTATACTGCCTAACATTAGAAGCAAAATACCAATTACAGTATTGCTAACCGACACGTAATCGGTGCGTTTATTGCCTTGTGCCATATCCACTAAATAGGTTTTACGCCCCAGCCGCACCCCTTGATGAGCAATACAAAGCAAAAAATAAAAACCAGGTATTACCCAAGCATATTCAAACAGTTGGCTATACCATGAGGCTATTACAAACACGCTTACGCCATTTATGGTGACAAGTAACGCACTGATCACAAGCACCTTTTGGCTAGAAAAATCGCTTAGTCTTCCCCATATTGGCCCAGAAATTAAACTTGCTAAGCCAGACACGGCTAAAAATATTGCCAACAATGAAAATTCAAACTGCTGAGAGCTTGCTAAAATAATATAAAAAGGCGCGCTCAGGGCTGAGCAAAGTAAAAAGGCGCGGGTAATGACAAAGCGTGCAAATTGTTTATCTTGATAAAGCAGCTTTAATTTACCTAGCGCATTTAAAAAGCCATTTTTACCGCCTTGTGTCGCGCCTTTGTATTCGTTTATGCGGCTATAAAAAAGTGCAGCAGCAACCCACAAAACGGCGCCTAAACACAGCGCAATTAATACCGTATTTTGCTCTTTTTGCCCCGAAAAAAACCACATCATTAAACCAAAGGTGAGTGTTGCAAAGCCGGCAATACTTGCTGCCAGGCCACTAATATTACCCCGCTTTTTTTTGGGAATAACTTTACCTAATACATCTTTAGCGGCAATAGAATTAAACCCTCGCGCGAGACTAAAGAGCACCAGCAGAGCTAAAATTGCATAGCCAGCTTGAGCGCCTTCTAGCACAAATGAAACACCCACCATAGCGCCAATACATAAAGCTTGAGCAAATGCACCGCAAACCCATACCCACTTTCTCACAGGGAGTTGGCGGATAATATTGGCTATCGCTAATTGGGGTAATAAAGAGCCCGATTCTCTAATAGGCACAAGCCAGGCTATAAATGCGCTTGGTACGTTTAAGCTTTGCATTAACCAAGGTAGGGTTACTTTAGGATTGAGGAGGGCATCGGCAAATTTACTAAAAAGCTGGCTTGCTAATAAAAGAATAAAGTTACCAGCCACTTCTTTGCAGTCTTTATCGTTTATGTCTTTACAGGCACGTGCGTCTTCATCGTTATTAAGGCGTTTATAGACTTGCTCTTTAGTGAGTTTTTTCATATTGCTAGCTACACAATTTGTTTTGCTCGTTGAGGTATGATTCTACAAAGTGTTGTTCCATAGGTTTAGAAAAATAATAACCTTGCAGGTGAGACACGCCAATTTCTTTTAGCACATTGGCTTGCTCTAGGGTTTCGACGCCTTCGGCAACTACTATAAAATCAAGTGTTGAGGCCATTTGCACAATTGCATGAATAATACTTAAGCCTCGCTTATCCATATTTTGAATGAAACTTTTATCTATTTTTACTATATCTACACCAATATCTAACATGCTCGATAAGGATGAATACCCCGTACCAAAGTCATCTATAGAAATACAAAACCCTTGTTTTTGCAGCTCTTTTACTGCGGCTAAAAAGGTGAGCTTATCCTCTGCAAACACAGATTCAGTGATTTCAAGGTGCAGGTTTTCGGGCTTTACATGGTATTGATTCACTATATTTACAACCTTAGTGACAAAATCAGGGTCTTGAAGTTGTATTACAGATACATTAACGCTCACAGCAATAGGGGGTTGTACGTTTTTAAACGTGCAAGCTTGCGCACACGCTTGTTCAATCACCCATAAGCCAAGTTCGGTTATGAGGTTGTATTGCTCGGCAATGGCAATAAACTCATCGGGAAATATCGCTTCGCCATTTAACTGCCACCTTAAAAGCGATTCAAACGAGGTTACCTTTGTTGTTTTACTATCAACTATAGGCTGAAACACTAATCGCAAGCCGTTATTTTTTATTGCCATTGCTAATTGTTGGCTGAGTAACTGTTCGCGCTCTTGCTGACGCTTTAAGTCGTTGTTGTAAATATTAACGCAGCCTTTTGCAGTTCGCTTTTGATGGTACATGGCTAAATCTGCTGAGCGGATTAATGCGCCCATATCAGCCTCATGTTCAGGAAATAAAGCGATGCCAATAGTGGCTGATACCCAACTTTGATATTTATATCGTTCATGCTCGGCACTAATGCTTTTAATCACCTTTTTGGCAAAATTAAATAAATCTTGTTGATCTTCGTAGGTTGTTAAAATTAAAAATTCATCTCCGCCCCAGCGGCATTTGTATAAGTGGCGGGTGCAAACGTTAGTGAGCCGCTCGGCTATTTCTTTAAGTACTTGGTCGCCAACTTTATGACCCATAGAGTCATTAATTTGCTTAAAGCCATCTAGGTCTACAAAAAGTAAAGCGAGTTTTTCCTCGGGGTGATCTGCCAGTTGTTTATTTGCCACTTTTAAAAAAGCGGTGCGGTTTAATAAATTTGTTAGTGGGTCAGTATTAGATAAGCGGTAAATTTCTTCAGTGCGTTTTTCTACTTTGCTTTCCATCTCGTTAAGTAGTTTGCGGTTTTGATTTCGTAATTTTATTGCTGTTTGGGTAAAAGTGGCAGATTTATAGGAAGAGGCAACCATAATGGCTGAAAAAGTAATGCCTAAGAACCCAAGTATATACTGGTAATAGTTATCAGATAAGCTAAGCACTAAAGAGTAAGGCATTAATAAAATAATGCTGTAGCACACTGAGGTAAAACGACTGCCAGAGAGCAAATTGGCAGAGCCTCCAGCAAAGGCAGACAAAATAGCTATTGTGGTGGTAATTTCAACGATGGATGAGCTTTTATGAAACCACAGTGCGTAACATGACCATGAAATAGCAGTTGCAATGCAGCCCACTGAAAAGCGTTTTAAAAAGTTATTTGCATTAAATTGGTGGTTAACGCCTTTAGTGTAGTTGAAGTAAATAACATCAATTAGCCTAATTGCTAAAATGACCAGCATGAAAAAAAGCCAAATTATTTTTTCTTGTTTGGTTGTCTTATTTGTTAAGTCAAAAGCAAATACAAGCACAAAGCTTACCAATGCAGAAACGCCAATGCCAGATAAAGCATTAGAATATAAAAGTTTTACGGCTTCTATGCGTTCATTACTATTTAGGTTTTTATATTGCACTCATCAAAGCCTTATTAAAGTAATGCGGGTTACATTTATAAAAATACAATAATAAATATAGTTTAATGATAGAAAAATGCAGACTTTAAATAAAAAAATGCCCATAACACAATGTCTTGTTATGGGCTTTAAGTTAAAAATCGTTAGCGCTATGACGTTCGCTGAGTTGCTCTTCTTCTGGGCCCCAAGTACGATTAACCCGTTGACCACGTTTAACAGCGGGGCGCTTCGCTATTTGTTCTGCCCAGCGCATTACATGAGTGTAAGAGGCTACATCTAAAAATTCGGCAGCGTCGTATAGTTTTCCAAGCACCAATGAGCCATACCAAGGCCAAATAGCAATGTCGGCAATAGAGTATTCACTACCCGCCATGTATTCGTTTTCACTCAAGTGACGATTTAATACATCGAGTTGTCGCTTAGTTTCCATAGTAAAGCGGTCTATTGGATATTTCATTTTTGTTGGTGCGTAGCTATAAAAATGGCCAAATCCACCCCCTAAATAAGGTGCAGATCCCATTTGCCAAAACAGCCAATTACGGCATTCTGTCTTGGCTTTAAAATCTTTTGGTATTAGTACATCAAATTTTTCTGCCAAGTATTGTAAAATTGAACCCGACTCAAAAATGCGTGTTGGTGGCGTGGTTGAGTGATCCATGAGCGCGGGAATTTTAGAGTTTGGATTAATATCAACAAAGTCCGAGCCAAATTGGTCGCCTTCGCCAATGTCAATTAAGTAGGCATCGTAGTCGGCGTCGGTTAGGCCAAGCTCTAATAACTCTTCAAACATAATGGTCGCTTTTTGGCCATTAGGCGTGGCTAAGGAATAAAGTTGAAATGGATGTTCGCCAATGGTCAAGTTTTTATCATGTGTGGGGCCTGCAATAGGGCGGTTGATGTTAGCAAATTTACCACCACTTTCACTGTCCCACGTCCACACTCTAGGCGCAGTGTATTCGTTTTCATTACTCATAAATAACCTCAATTTAAAATGTATTAATTTCTATACTGACAAATAAAAAGCTGGGGGTGTAAATAATTATTTAAAGACAATGCAAAAAATTATCGTGCTTTTAATTTATCTGACTTGGCAAGTTTATACCCTAAAAAGAACCCACTTAACGCACCAAATAGATGACTTTCAAATGAGACATGAAAGCGCTGTGGCAAAACGCCCCAAATAAATCCGCTGTAAAGCACCGCAACTACTACGGCAATAACAATCGATTTGAATGAGCGCCTAACCACTCCATAGCACAGTATAAACCCCCACAAACCATAAATAACACCGCTTAAGCCTACATGAAAACTGCTACGACCAAAGGCCCACACTAATAGCCCGCCCATTAATGCAGTAAAAATGAACACAGTATAAAAGCGTTTTACACTGTATTGGCAAATAAGCCAGCTAAGTACAGTAAAAGGCAGCATGTTGCTAGCAAAGTGCCACCAGCTTCCGTGCAAAAATGGAGCGCATAAAATGCCAATTAACCCTTGTACACTTCGCGGATAAATTCCTAAACCATTAAGGGTAATGCCTGGTAAGCTATTGATAATTTGCAGTACTAAGCACAAAAAAACAACGCTAAATATTGCAAATCGAGTACTGGTTATAACTGAAGAAGATGATGAGTTAGTTGGCATATAAACGCCTTTGTAGGATTATTTTGTACCAGTATAGGAGTATGTTTTCGCTATTAAAAGCAATTTAAAAAGCGCGGCGATATACACCGCGCTTAATGGTTGTTTAACCAAGTTTGGTTAATAGCTTTTTCGCCGCAAGCTCTGAACTTGCGGGGTTTTGGCCTGTAATCACTAAACCATCTTTTACAGCTAATACGCCCCAGTCGTCGGTTTTTTGATAATCACCGCCTTTTTTAATAAGTTCATCTTCAACTAAAAATGGCACCACATCTGTTAATTGCACGGCGGCTTCTTCTGAGTTGCTAAAGCCTGTCACTTTTTTACTGGCTACAAGCGTATTACCTTGCTCGTCTTTAACATTTAAAAAAGCAGCACTAGCGTGACAAACAGCCGCCACAGGTTTTTGTTCTTTTACAAACTTTTCGATAAGTGAGATTGAATCGCTGTTATCTACTAAATCCCATAGTGGGCCGTGGCCGCCTGGGTAAAATACAGCGTCAAAGTCGCTGGCGTTTACTTCGCTTAATTTTTTTGTGTTTGCCATAAGTGTTTGTGCTGCGCTGTCATTGTCATAGCGCTTTGTTGCAGCAGTTTCAAAATCAGAAAGTGTACTCGTTGGGTCAATCGGTGGTTGGCCACCTGCAGGGGAAGCAAGTGTTACCTCTGCACCGGCATCTACAAACGCGTAGTAGGGGGCTGCGAATTCTTCTACCCAAAAACCTGTTTTTTCGCCTGTGTTACCAAGCTCTGAATGGGAGGTAAGTACCATAAGTATTTTTTTAGCCATAACAATATTCCTTCGATTAGTGAGTAAATTAAAGCTTGGTGTTAACCAAGGTGTTGTAATAACTATATGCACTCACAAGGATTTAAACAACGATGATAAAGTTAACTTTATTGGTTTAATTATTGATACAATGATTGAGTTAATAACCAAAGGTGGGTGTGTGATGAAAGTGTCGTTTGAGCAACTTAAAAGCATGGTGGTATTTGCGCAAATTGTCGAGCAGGGCAGTTTAACCGCGGCTGCAAAGCAATTAGGGTTAACGCGAGCGGTGGTAAGTTATCACCTTAAAAAACTAGAAACGCAATTAGAAGTAACATTGCTTAACCGCTCTACCCGCACAATGGCTTTAACCGAGGCAGGTATTGCGTACTATGAGCGCTGTAGAGTGATCACCGAGCAAGCAAACGCGGCTAATCAGCAAATAGAAAACATTAAAAGTGAGCCACAAGGAATATTAAAAATAAGTTGCCCTGTTAATGTTGGCATGCAATTAATTGTGCCCGCAATTAATACGTTTAAACGTCAATACCCTAAAATTGAAATAGACTTACAGCTCACCGATGATGTGGTTGATATAATAAAAAATGGCTTTGATATAGCTATCCGTGGCGTCGCTTTAAGAGACTCTAATTTACAGGCTACTAAATTAACAACCATGAGTACCTGTATTTGTGGTTCTGCAACGTACTTTGAGCACTTTGGCAAACCGCACACGCCAGCTGAATTAGCCTCACATAAATGGGTGGTGTACCAACTTAGCAGTAAAACATTAACTCTTACCAAAGAGGGCAAAAAATACGATGTAATACTACAAGGTGGCATAAGTACCAACAATGCCGCCGCGCGTACCGCGTTTGTGGAAGCTGGGCATGGGCTTGGTCGTATTCCTTTGTATGACGCGTGGCCTAAAGTACAAGCTGGGCTGCTAGAAATAATACTTGATGACTATAAAACAAAAGATATAGAGCTTTATGGTGTGTTTCCGCCTGGGGCCGCTGGCTCTAAAAAGCTTAGGTTATTTATTGATTACTTAAAAGCGTATTTTGTAAAACAGCACACCGCGTTGGGCATGCTGAAAAACGTTTAAAAAGCCTTGTGTTAAAGCGTGCGGCTAAATAATGCAACAGCTTGCTGATACATAGTGATTGCAAGCGCTGCATCGTAGCGCTCGCCCTCATCACGCATAAATGCATGCTGTGCGTTTACTTCTTGCCATTGATAGTTAATACCCGTAGCGACACATTGCTGGTAAATTTTACTTCGGCCTTGCTGCGGTACATGTGGGTCTTGTTTACCCCAAATAAAGTGTACTTCGCCTTGAATATCAGCCATGCGTTCAAACGAATTGTTACCTGCATTAGCGGGTAAGGTATCACTATGAATATCGGTGGCGTATAAACAAAATGCCGCTTTTACATGTGGATTTAATGCGGCTCTGTAAGCTAAATGCCCACCGATGCACACACCCATAGCACCTACGGTACCAGTGCAGTAATCTTGGTTTTGTATAAAGTCGATGAGTGCCTGGGTATCACTGTCGTGTTGCTCAAGTGGCTTTTGCCATTTATCGGCATTCCCTTTATCTTTACCTGCCTCATCGTAGGCAAGTACAGTACCAATCGGGTTTAGCTCATGAAATACCTCAGGCACTAACACAACAAAACCATGGCTTGCTAAAATTGCGGCGCTGCGCGCAATCGGGGCTGTTTGCTGAAAAATTTCAGAGTAAAAAATAATACTTGGGTATTGGCCAGGAGCTTGAGGACGGTAAACGGTAGTTCGCATCAAGCCTGTTGGGGTGGGTAGGTCGGTATTATGGTGTTGGATTATCATAAAAGCGCTCAGTTAAATAATTAATAAGGTTATGGTAACTGAGCGCAAAAAAATAAACGACCGCTGAAATGTGTTTTTTAAATACTTGCAGGCATTTTATTGCAACTTGCGTAGTAGCTTACGGTCGCAGGCCAATCCGAAAATATTCCTATAACGCCTACATCCCGCGCGAGTACATCAACGACCTTCATCATGTCGCCATCGTTATCAATAACATCAGCGATCGATTGATAGTAATAGCCACCGCCCTCGTTAAGAGGCCCCGAGCGCTCAAGGCTCCATGCAATTAGTTCAAGCTCCGCTGCTTTTGCATCAATAGCGTATTGTGAGGGGACTATATTACTTTCGTTATCGATGGTAAGCATCATCCAAATAGGAGGCGCTAAGATTTTAACACCATCGGCTACCAGCGCTTCCATACTTGGTTGCCACGTATCAGGGTTACTTGGGTCAAAGCCCGCTTCGCTGTCGCGGCCATCTAAATATACGCTTTGATTTGCAAAGTCAGGATTGTTATTTATCCAATACTTTACATCATCAAGATTAAACGATTGCGGGTACACATCACTGCTTGGTACGTCTAACAGCGTGTACTCATCAAGCATTTTTTGTGCGTATTGCTGTTGTGTCATCCCCTCAAAAGGCATGCTAACTTGCGGCGACTTTAGCTCTGGGGTCATTTTTACCCCAAGGCTTTTAAATAACTCAATACTTTGCTTATGCGTTAATAACGTGCCACTAGTAGCGTATAGGTCTGTACGCCAGCTAGGCGTACCTTTGATGTATTCATCAACGGTGGTGGCTTGGGTATTGGCGCCATCCATTTTACCTTCAAGCGTTAAAAATTCGCTTAAGGTTATATCGCTTGTGCAGCATTTAGCGGTGGCAGGCGTGCCACTTGCCGCGTTAGCTGGAGTAAAAGGCACACTGCATTTAGCGGCAAGTTCATCAATGGCTAATATATTGGTGGTGGTGTGCAAATCGCACTGAGAGTGGCGACACACTAACTCTTTGTCGCTTGTAAAAGTAACATCGCATTCTACAATACCTGCTCCCATTCGCGCCGCAGCTATATAAGACTCTTTCGTATGCTCAGGGTATTGCATAGGCGCACCACGATGCCCAATAGAAAAATCTGTACGATAAAATGGCCCATCCTTACACGACTCTAATTTTGTTTTTAAATCGCTCTGAGTCATATCGTTAATTAGGTAATCAGCACGAGTACCTAATTGAATATCTGGCGCATCGCCTTTTGCCACTTCAACAATCACTGGCGTAGGTACTTCAACAACTTCAACAGTGGTATTGGTAACCACTACCTCTTTTTCTACCACTTCGACATTGTCATCGCAGCCGCTAAGTAGTGCCAGCATTACAGAGCTTGTTATTAGGGTAAGGTGTTTCATGTTTAATCCTTCATATTATTTTCCTTAACCCTAATCGTATTTAATGACAAATTAACTACAAGGGTGTGACGTTCTGTTTATTTGTTCCTACTTTATTGACTGCCAGTGCTGCTAACATAATTACCCCACCGATACTTAAGCGCATAATATCTGCATCTTTATTCCATATAAGCACGTTAACAATAATACCGGCAGGAATAAGTACGTTGTTCATAACGGCTAACACGCCTACATTTACTTTGGTTGCGCCTTTATTCCATAAAAAGTAACCAAGGCCCGAGGCAACAATACCTAAATATATTAAAATACCCCACTGGGTAGGTGTACTCGGTAACTTGCTTGTATCGCCAAATAATACGTAGCAAGCGCTTGCCACCACCAAGGCGCCAATAAAAAACCAGCCAAATACGGTTTTGTCATCTAGCTGATTAGTGGCCATTAAACGTTTATAAGTTACTTGTCCTGTTGCAAAACTAATATTGGCACCCTGAACCAGTAATAAACCTAACATATAGTGATTATTGAGGTTTTCCCAGCGGATAGCCACCGCGCCCAACACAGCGATAAGCGCCACTACAAAAAAGCGCGGGTTAAAATGTTTGTTAAGCGCATCGTTTAAAAGCGTTATATAAAGCGGCGTCATAACAGTAAAAAGCAACACTTCGGGCACGCTTAAAAATAAAAAGGAATGATAGTAAAAGCTGTACATAACACCCAGCTGCACAGCGCCTATCAGCATAAGCTTTAGTGCGAGTGGTTTTGAGGTAAGTTTAGGTTTTAAAAAGGGTAAAAAAACCAATGTGGCTAATGCAACGCGTATTAATACGCTAAACCATGCGTCTACTTGGCCTGCTAGGTACACACCAATTAAACTAAATGAAAAAGCCCACAGTAAGGTAACAGCAAATAAATAGCCCATAATTGTCGTTTTTTATAATTTATAATGTGGCTAGTTTATCTGTTATAAACAATAAAAGCCCGCAAGCGGGCTTTTATAAAGCAAAAATTAATAAACGAGGTTATTAATCAACTAAACCACGACGCTTAAGAAGTGCATCTGTTGTTGGTTTTTGGCCTCTAAACTCAATGTAGCTTTGCATTAAGTCGCGGCTGTTACCTTTAGATAGGATTTCTTCACGGAACTTGTCACCGTTTTCGCGGGTTAGGCCACCGTTATTTTCCATATGTGCAAAGGCATCTGCAGCAAATACTTCTGTCCATAGGTAGGCGTAGTAACCTGCTGAGTAACCACCGGCAAACGTATGGCTAAAGTAGTTTGATTTATAACGCGGTGGCACTGGGTAGTAATCAATACCGTGTGCTTTTAGCGCATCGCTTTCAAACTTTTGAACATCACTGATTTTTTTATCAGAACCAAATGAGTGCCATTCCATATCAAGTAAAGCAGCTGCTAAGTATTCAGTGGTACCAAAGCCTTGGTTGAATTTTTGCGATGCTAGTACTTTATCAAGTAATGCTTGTGGAATTGGCTCACCCGTTTTGTAATGCTTAGCGTAGTTAGCAAGTACCGTAGGTTCAATCATCCAGTCTTCGTGTGCTTGTGATGGAAACTCAACAAAGTCACGTGCTGTAGCAGTACCTGCTAGGCTTGGGTATTTAACATTTGAGAATAAACCGTGCGCAGCATGACCAAATTCATGGAACATAGTCGATACTTCGTCGAAGGTCATTAACGTAGGCTCGCCCTCAGCTGGTTTTGGAATGTTTTGTGCGTTATAAATAACCGGTTTAGTGCCTTTTAAGCCGCTTTGGCTTACGTATGCACTCATCCATGCACCGCCACGCTTACCTTCACGTGCGTATGGGTCCATGTAAAATAAACCAATAGCGCTGCCATCGGCGTTAAATACTTCGTATGCAGTTACATCTTCATGGTAAACAGGTAGGTCTTTACGCTCTTTAAAAGTGATTCCGTACAACTTGTTCATTGCGAAGAATAAACCATCATGGATCACAGAGTTCATTTCAAAGTATGGCTTAACTAGCGCAGGATCTAGGTCGTACTTTTCGGCACGTACTTTTTCTGCGTAAAACGCCCAGTCCCATGGCTTAAGCTCAAAGCTCTCGCCTGAATCGTTAATTACTTTTTGGATAGCGGCCGCTTCTGCTTTGGCTTTTTCAACTGCTTTTGGTGCTAGGTCATCTAAAATGCCGTACACGTTATCGGTTGTTTGTGCCATGCGCGATGTCATTACATACGATGCCCAATTTTTAAAGCCTAACAGCTCTGCTTTTTGTGCACGCAGGTTTGTTTCTTCAATGATGATAGGACCGTTAGTTTTAGCAGCACGGTTTGTAGAGGCTTTAAAAATTTGCTCGCGTAGCTCACGGTTTTCAAGGCTTGATAAAATTGGCTGCTGAGTAGTATTAACCAAGGTTATCATGTAGCCCTCTTTACCTGCTTTTTTAGCAGCGGCTGCAAGGCCTGCAATTTCACCTTCAGATAGGCCGGCAAGTTTAGATTTGTCAGTAACTACAATTACGTCTTCTTTAAACGATTTTAAAATGTTTTGAGAGAACGCAGTAGATAGCTCTGCAAGCTGAGCGTTTATTTCACGCATTTTAGCTTTTTCAGCATCGCTTAACTTAGCACCGGCTTTTACAAACTGCTTGTAGTAGTAATCAACTAAGCGTTGATCTTCAGCGTTAAGTGCATCTTTATTGTCGTAAATAGTTTGTACACGCTTAAATAACGCACCATTTAGGTAAATGTCATCAGAGTGAGCAGATAATACCGGCGCCATTTTTTTACTTATACGTTGGTATTCGTCATCTGAAATTAAACCCGATAGATTATAAAAAGCAGCAGATACGCGGTTTAACAACTCGCCAGACTTTTCCATCTCTACAAGTGTATTTTCAAATGTTGCTGGTTCTGGGTTGTTTGCAATTGCTTGAACTTGTGCAGTGTGCTGAGCAATACCTGCATCAAAGCCTGCTTCGTAGTCTTTTGTGCCAAACTTATCAAACTCCGGCGCCATGTATTGTAATGGGCTTGGTTTGAATAATACATTGTTTGCGTTCATATCTTGCACTTGTGCTGCGCTCTCTTTAGCTGTGTTCTGAGTTTCGTTAGATGAACAAGCAGATAGGATTAGGGCACTAGCAATAGTAGTGGCGATCAGTGTTTTACGCATAATAACTCCATAAAAAGATGAGCCGAAATAGGCTTTTCGAGTCGAAAACCCAGTTAACTTATCAAATTTTGGCGTTTATACAATAAAGTTTATCGGTATTAAGCGGGATTTAAACGCAAATTAGCTACTAAAAATGCGTTTTGGAGGTAAAAGTAGCCTTAAAAATAAGCGTAAAGCTACTTAAATATTGTATTGTGTGTGTTTTAAAAGGTTAGTTATAGCCAAGCACAAAGCGTTTTTCAGATCCAAAGCTATTTGATTGCTGGCCAAATTCTTTATTAATAGTCGCCAGTGTTTGTTCTTGTTCAGCAAGAAGACACAAGATTTTATTGCGATAATCTAGGCTGCTTTCAAACAAATTTAAGTCTACCTGCGGCTGCAAAGTGGCGAGTCTTTGATTTAAAGTAAGTTGTGACATATGTAATCTCCAGTGCGTGTACACTATTTATATAGCACTCGGTGCAATAAAGAGTTAATAAATTGTTTAAACAAAAACGTTAAACCTATTAACTTAGCGACTTAACCCTATTATGCCGTGCTAAGCTTAGCGAAGACTGAACCACACTAAATTTTTATTGAACAAACAACAAACAACAAACAACAAACAACAAATAAGACTTTGGAAAATACATGACGCTCGAACACATTCAACATTATCTTAGCTTTGTCATTTTTACCTATAACGACGTACACATCACCGTAGCTAAGGTTATACAGGTCCCTTTAATTTTATTTGCTATGTGGTTTGTAGTAACGCGGATTGGCAAACTTATTAAAAAAACACTGCTGGCTAAAAAAATAAGCCAAGATGCGGTCCATCTGTTTACGCGCATTTACTTTATTTTGAGTATTGCGATACTTATTTTCACCTCGTTAGAGGTCTTAAATATTCCACTTACTGCCTTTGCTTTTGTATCAGGAGCCATAGCCATAGGGGTAGGTTTTGGCGCGCAAAATATTATTAATAACTTTATCAGCGGTTGGATATTAATGTGGGAGCGCCCAATCCGCATTGGGGATTTTTTAGAGGTGGGTAACGCAAAAGGCGTTGTTGAAACTATTAATACACGCTCTACCCGTATCCGCCGAAACGATGGTGTACATATGCTGATACCTAATTCCCAGCTTTTAGAAAACACCGTGACGAACTGGACGCTAATAGATGGTAATGCACGTTCGTCGGTAAGCGTGGGCGTAGCCTATGGTTCAGATGTTGTGCTTGTTAAAAAGTTAATTCAACAAGTGCTTGATGAGCATGATGCTATATTAGCAAATCCAACAGCTTCTGTTTTATTTGATGACTTTGCTGATAGCTCTCTTGTATTCAATGCGATTTTTTGGGTGTGCGCCGAGTCGGAAACCATGCTTAGGAAAGTACGCAGTGATATTCGCTTTAGTATTTATGCCGTTTTTGAAAAACACGATGTGGTGATTGCATTCCCACAGCGCGATATTCACATTGATGGAGAAATAGCGCTAAAGCGTACTCAATAAATTTAGCTTTTAAAATTTAGTAGCATTGGTAGGTTTTAATTGCGTGTTTCTGTATTGGGTTTATTTGTCAGGTTACATATTTTCGCTACTTTAAAGTGGGTTTTGATGGTAAGGACATATGTCCGTATTGTTAGCCTTTTGCATCTAAAAAAGGGTAAAAAAGCAAGGAAATGTGGTTAAATGTTGCAAAAAAGTTTACTTTTTTGTACATATTTATGCAGTAAATTTGTAATACAATGGTATAATCTTCATCGTTCGTTCAGCCTCATTACTCCGTTTTTGTACTCTCGGTGATGAGGTCCGCGCGCCATAAAGCTAGACGCGAAAAATTGTACGAGCCCGCAATGAATACATTGCGCAACACAAAAAACCGTTGAACAAGAGTGCATACAAAAGGTTTATACCCGACATGAAAGCAATCAAAAAAACTGCAATAGCGACCATAATCAATGCTGCTTTATTATCTGCAGCTGGTACCTCTGTTTCTACTCTTGCTGCTGAAGAAGAAACTGCAAAAAAAAATAACCAATTAGAAGTTATTCAAGTTACTGCTCGTAAACGTGTAGAAAATGCACAAGAAGTGCCTGTTGCTGTATCTGCATTACAAGGTGATAACCTTGATGCTTATAGTTCTGCTGGTATGGATATTCGCTTTATGAGTGCGAAAATCCCAAGCCTTTCAATCGAATCATCGTTTGGACGTTCTTTCCCTCGTTTTTATGTTCGTGGTCTGGGTAATACCGATTTCGATCTTAATGCTTCACAACCTGTTTCATTAGTTGTTGATGAAGTAGTTCAAGAAAATGCTATTTTAAAAGGCTTTCCTGTATTTGATGTTGAGCGTGTAGAAGTACTACGTGGCCCGCAAGGTACACTGTTTGGCCGTAATACGCCGGCTGGCCTAGTTAAATTTGATACTGTTAAACCAAGCCAAGAATTTGAAGGTTACGGTGCTGTTTCTTACGGTAGCCGTGGCGCTGTAGACACTGAGGGCGCTGTAGGTGGTGCACTAACAGATCGTTTATCTGCACGTGTTTCATTACTATGGCAAGATAAAGACGATTACATTGATAACCAAGCGCCTGGCTTTGAAGCGAAAGACGAGCAGGGCGGCTACACAGAAAAAGCAGCGCGTATTCAGTTTTTATACGAAGGCGATGATTTTACTGCTTTACTAAACTACCACACGCGTGACTTAGACGGCTCACCTATTGCGTTTCGTGCAAACGTTATTGAAGCTGGCTCAAACGATTTAGTAGACAACTACGAGCATGATGTTGTTTATCAAGATGCTGCTGTACGCAACACCCAGCAAGTTGAATCTGAAGGCGCAAGCTTAAAGCTTGAGTGGGATATTAGCGATGAATACACGCTAACTTCTATTTCAGGTTGGGAAAGTGCAGAAATATACTCACGTGCCGACATTGATGGTGGCTACGGTGCTGAATACATCCCTGATTACATGGGCCCAGGTTTAATTCCATTTTCTTCAGAAAGTGCAGACGGTATTCCTGAGCAAGATCAGTTAACGCAAGAGCTACGCATTGCAAGTAACTTTAGCGGTGACTTAAACTACCAAGTTGGTCTTTTTTACTTTGATGAAGAACTAACAATCGAAAACTTTAGTTACGATACGTTCTCTTCACCTGCTGGCGCTTTAAACGGTTATGTTCAGCAACAACAAGACACAACAGCATGGGCTATTTTCGGTTCTGTAGATTATATCTTCTCAGATAAGTTAAAAGTAACTGCGGGTCTGCGTTACTCAGATGATGAAAAAGATTTTGTTGCAGACCGTACAATTAGCCCAATTGGCGGTGGCGCTTTATACGTAGAACGTAGTGTAAGCGACAGCCACGTAAGCTGGGATTTATCTGCAAACTACAAAGTTAATGACGATGTGAACTGGTACAGCCGTGTAGCAAACACGTTCCGCGCGCCTAGCTTACAAGGTCGTATTTTGTTTGGTGATGACGTAACAACAGCTGAATCAGAAACCGTCACTTCATTCGAAACTGGTATTAAATCAGACGTTCTTGACGGCCAAGGCCGTGTAAATGCAACGGTATTTTACTACACAATGGACGACCAACAGCTTACTGCTGTAGGTGGTGGTGCTAACTTTAACCGCCTAGTTAACGCTGATAAAACAACAGGTTATGGTTTTGAGCTAGATACAGAGTGGGTATTAAGCGATGAGTTTAATGCAACATTTAACTTAAGCCACAACAAAACTGAAATTAAAGATGATGAGCTAGCTGTAGCTACTTGTTTTCAATGTACAGTTAATGACCCTATTAACGATGCAGGTTTAGCCGTACTTGATGGCAATAGCTTACCGCATGCGCCAGAGTGGATCTCTAACTTTACTCTTCGTTATAACAAAGAGCTTGAAGATGGTAACTTCTTTGCGCTAGGTGATATTTCATACCGCAGCGAAATTAACATGTTCCTATACGATTCAGTAGAATTTGAAGGTAAAGCATTAACAGAAGTAGGTTTACGTGCAGGTTACGAGTGGGCTGAAGGTGACTATGAGTACCAAGTGTCTGCTTTTGTTCGTAACTTATTTGATGAACAGCAAGCAATTGGTGCGGTAGACTTCAATAACAATACGGGCATTGTTAATGAAGAGCGCTACATTGGTGCTGAATTTAAAGTTAACTTTTTCTAAAACTAACTTAAATTAGACTAATTTTAAAAGCCTGCCTTGTGCAGGCTTTTATGTTTTTATAAAGCTGGTAAAGTAGCGTTAATTAAATTGAATGAGATAAACAAATGGCTGGATTTTGGAACTACCGTGTAATTTTTTGTGAAGCAACGAAAGACGAAGCAGCGCAATACCAAATACACGAAGTAGAATATAACTTAAATGGTAAAGTAACTAATTGGTCAGAAACAGGCGCAGCGCCTTTTGGTACAACATTAGATGAGCTAGCAGCTGATGCTGATCGTTTAAAAACGGCGCTAGAAAAACCAGTGCTTAAGGTTGTACGCAAAGCCCGAGGCTACGAACTGGTTGATGTTGAAACCGGTGAGGAAGCATTTGCTGAGCCACCTGCTGGCTTAACAGCATAATATTATAAAGGCGCCTAGGCGCCTTTTTTAACGTTAAAATTTAAGGAATGAGGATGAGCTTAAACGCAGTATTGTTTGATATGGACGGCACGCTAGTTGATTCTGAAAGTATGCACTTTGAATGTTGGAGCCAGCTGCTTGCACCCTACAATGTAAGTTATAACGAAGTGGAGTTTTGTCAGCGCTTTTCAGGGCGTCCAACGTTAGAAGCAGCAATTGATATTAAAAATGAGCATAATTTAAACGTCAGCGCACAGTTTTTAGCAGATGAAAAATATCGATTATTTGGTGAATACGTAAAAACTAATTTACCGCCCGTTATGCCTTTTACTGAGCAAACCTTACACGCTGTTAAAAACAGTGGGCTAAAAATGGCGTTAGTTACCGGCAGTGCTCGCAGCGAAGCAATGCCTATTTTAAAAGGGCTAGGTTTTTATAAGTTATTTGATACTATAGTAACAAAAGACGATGTAACAAATCCAAAGCCTGCAGGCGATCCTTACCTTTTAGCGCTTGAGCACATACATGTAGACCCAGAGCATGCAATTGCAGTAGAAGACACCTATACGGGCGTTTGCGCTGCAACTAATGCACAGGTTAATGTTGTTGCCATTGCAAATCATCATACAGTTGACCATGACTTTAGTAAGGCGACGTACAAAATGGCTGACCTAGGTGAGTTTTGGCAGTGGGTCGAATCTCAACTATAGTTAAAGCCTTATTTTATTTGCAGGGATGCAGTAATGGCTCAGCTAAAGTACTTACTTTTAATTGTTATTTTAATAGGTTCATCGCTTACGTTTGCGGCGCAGCCTCAGGTGTTATTGGCAAAAGTATATGATGAATCTAAACATGGTGATATTAGCGAATATCTCGTTAGTGAAAAATTTGATGGTGTAAGAGCAATATGGACGGGTGATAAGTTTATTACCCGCAGAGGAAATGCGATTAATGCCCCGAGTTGGTTTACGGCGCCTTTACCCGATGTTTGGTTAGATGGAGAGTTGTGGATAGCACGGGCTCAATTTTCTTTGGTCAGTGGGGTTGTAAGAACTAAACGCCCCAGTAATTCAGATTGGCAGGCTATACGCTTTCAAATATTTGATATGCCAGATGCAACCCTTCCTTTTAGTACGCGTTATAAAAACTACCAAGCCTTGGTAAAACAAATCAATAAGCAGCATATAACTGCAGTTAAGCAACACCGCTTTACTAGCACAGCCCAACTAACAGAGTACTTTGAAAATTTAACTAAGCAAGGGGCTGAAGGGGTGATGCTGCATTTAGCCAATGCTAAATATAAAAGCGGGCGCAGTAATACATTATTAAAATTAAAGCCCTACCTAGATGCTGAAGCAGTTGTTATTGCACATTTACCCGGTAAAGGAAAATACACCGGTATGTTAGGTGCATTAAAAGTAAAAACGCCCCACGGGCAAATATTTAAAATAGGCACGGGCTTTAGTAACAAACAGCGCCAAGCACCGCCGGCTATAGGCAGCACGGTAACGTATAGGTACCATGGGTTAACAAAGCATGGCTTACCACGTTTTGCGAGCTTTTTAAGGGTGAGGGAGGGTCACTAGCGTTTATAATTTTGGTAAAGTATGCTAAATTGCGCGGCCTTTTTCTAATGTATGGTGAAGTATGTTTGTAGGTTTTGATTACGGTAGTTCTAATTGTGCCATGGGAGTTATGGAGCAAAAGGAAGTACAGTTAGTGCCACTTGAGCAAGGAAAACATTATTTACCTTCTACTCTTTATACGCACCATAGCGCATTAGTTGTCGACTTTGTGGCAAAGCATGTAAAAGGCACAGCACACGAGCATGACTTTTTAACGCAGCGCCAAGCTTTATTAAATACACTCCCGCGTATAAAGTCAGATCTTGATTTACAACCTACAGACGAAACGCTTTTTATTGGCCGTGAAGCTATTAGTGAATATGTGCAGTTTCCTGAAGAAGGCTATTTTGTTAAATCTCCTAAATCATTTTTTGGTGCCACAGGATTAAAGCAAGGGCAAATTAATTTTTTTGAAGACATTGCAACCGCAATGATTTTAAAAATAAAGCAACGCGCCGAGCTTTCGCTTGATAAAGCACTTACCCAAACAGTTATTGGGCGTCCTGTTAACTTTCAGGCCGTTGGCGGTGAGCAATCAAACCAGCAAGCGCTTGGTATTTTAGAGCGAGCTGCAAAACGCGCAGGCTTTAAAGATGTTGAGTTTTTATATGAGCCGCTTGCAGCCGGAGTTGATTACGAAAGTGGTTTGACTGAAGATCAAAAAGTATTAGTTATAGATATTGGCGGTGGTACCAGCGACTGCTCGTTTGTACAAATGGGGCCAAGCTTTAAAGGTAAAAGTGAACGCGATAATGACTTTTTAGCGCACAGCGGTAAACGTGTTGGCGGAAATGACTTAGATATAGCCCTTAGTTTTCATGGCTTAATGCCTTTGCTTGGTTTGGGCAGTACCTTTAAATCGGGCTTACCTTTACCAAACCAACCCTTTTGGCAAGCCTGTAAAATTAACGATGTAAATTTACAAAGCCAGTTTTACAGTGAAAGCCACTACAGAGAACTCACCGCACAATTACGCGATGTAAGTGCGCCTGCGCTTTACAAACGCTTAATACAATTACAGCAAAATAAGCAAGGTCATCAACTAGTTCAACAAGGTGAGGCGGCTAAAATAGCACTTTCAACTGTAAGTACATTTGATTGCAACCTACATTTTTTAGATAGTGATCTTAATAAAAACCTATCGGTTAGTGATTTAGCGGTTGCAGTAGAAAGCAGTATTAGTCAAATAGTTACGCTTGCCAAACAAGCAATTACCGATGCAGCCACCACCCCAGATGTTATTTATTTAACGGGCGGAAGTGCGCAGTCACCGCTTATTAAAGCGGCGTTAAGTGAGCATTTAGGTGATATAAAAATGGTGAACGGAGATCACTTTGGTAGTGTTACAGCTGGCCTAACAAAATGGGCCAGCATGCTTTATAAGTAACCTAAAAAACTTTAAAGATTGATTTGTCGGGTTGCGAGATACTTTTCGTAATCCGGCAAAGTACGTTCCAGCTCTGTATCCATAAGTGGTGAGCTCAAAAGCATATCGGCACTGACTTCATTACAGGCCACGGGAATATTCCAAACAGCGGCTAAACGAAGAAGTGCCTTCACGTCCGGATCATGTGGCTGCGAGGCCAACGGGTCCCAGAAAAACACCAATACATGAATTTCATGCTCGGCAATTTTTGCGCCTAACTGCTGATCGCCTCCCATCGGGCCACTTAATAATTGAACCACTTCAAGCCCTGTTGTTTTTTCAATCAAATGCCCTGTAGTGCCTGTGCCATAAAGCGTGTGTTTGCTAAGCGTATTTTTGTGTTTTTCACACCATAGTTTTAGCGCGGCTTTTTTTCCATCATGAGCAACTAAGGCAATATTTTTATTGGCTGGTAACGACTGTTTTTTTTGTTCCATGCTGCATCTTATTATTTGTGAATAAATACTACTTATTTGTAACTAGTATAATAAATTTATGGCAAGCGCAATGAACACTATACCGGTGACTCTATCAATCCACAGCTGACTGTGTGGATTACTTCTAAAAAACTGGGCGATTTTATCGCCAAAATAAATATACGTGCAGTCAATCGGAAAAGCAAAAATAGGGTAGAGCAAACCAAAAAAAGCCAGCTGAAAAGTTGCTGATGATAAAGTTGGATCTACAAATTGTGGAATAAACGCAATAAAAAACAACGCCACTTTAGGGTTTAGCACCTCGGTCATCATGGCTTGAAACATTACATTTGATTTTTTACTCGTACTAATGTGCGGTTTGTCTTCGCTTATACTGTCCTCTGAAGTGTCGGGGCGCTTTAATGTGCCCTTGATCATCATGAGCCCTAAGTAACATAAATAGGCGGCCCCTGCATATTGCACTGCACTATAAGCGGTAGGCGAGGCTTTTAGCACTGCGCTTAAACCAATCACGGCCAAAAAGGTATGTACCACACCACCTAAAGCAAACCCAAAAGCACTTTGTATCCCGGCTGCTCTACCATTGGCAAAGGTTTGTGCCATTAAAAATGCGTTTGATGGCCCAGGGGCCACCGCCATTAAAAAGCTTGCGAGTAAAAATGATGCTAAAAAATCTGGGTTTATCATTAATTAGCCGGGTGCAGTGAGTGGGCTTTTTTACTCATTAAAATTAGCCAAAGTGGCGTCAGTAATAATAAGTGAAATGCAATTAGCCAAGGTGTGCTAAGGCCTAAATATTGCGTCAAAAATACAAGTAAGCTAGCGCCACTCATTTGCATTGCTCCAATTAATGCTGAGGCAGTACCCGCTTGCTTGGGGAAGCGCGATAATGCCATACCAGCTGCAGAGCCTAAGCTCAAAGCAAAACCAAGTGCGGCTATTAAAATAGGCAGCATAAGCGCAATGGCCGACTCGATATGGCTAAGCGCAATCATTAATATACCTGAGCCTACTAACACAGTAACACCTACACGCAGGGCTTTTTGACTATTGCGCTTAATGTAAATGGGGGTAGTAAAGCTGGCTACGATGCTTAAAATTGCATTGAGCGTAAACCAAAAAGTAAAGTCGGTCACTGTGCCACCTAGGTGTGTAATAATCCACCCCGGTGCTAAGGTAACAAACACAAGGATTGCGGACATCGCAACCATACACAGCAAGCTATTAAATAAAAATATGGGTGTGGTTATTATTGGTACAAAGCGACGTAGGTCTAAAATGTGCCCTTGATAGTGACTATCTGCAGGGCGAGTTTCTCGAAATAGAGTGAGCGTAATAACCAACCCCGTTAAGGCAAATAAAGTTAAAAACATAAAGTTCATACGCCAGCCAAATTGCACGGTAAGCCAAGCACCTAAAATAGGTGCAAGCGCAGGAATAAAGCACACAATTCCATTTAAATAGGTGATCATTTGCCCACTACGTTCGCTGCCATATTTATCACGTACGATAGCAAAGGCAACAACAAACGTAGCACATGCACCTAAGCCTTGTAGAGCGCGTGCACACATTAATACAGCAAAAGAGGGCGCCATATAGGCGAGTAAAGCTGAGCCTGCATATAAACTAACACCAACAACCGCTACTGGTTTTCGGCCAAACTTATCGGCAAGTGGCCCCGCAATTAATTGCCCTAAACCCACAGTAAGCATAAAAATAGCTACCGTTTGCTGAACTTGTTGTTCAGTCACATTAAATTGCTTGGCAATAGTTGGAAAAGCGGGCAGATAGATATCAATAGCCATAGGGCAAAAGATTACGAGTAACGCTAAGATGAGTAATAAAATTAAGTTGGGTTTAGCGGGCTGTGTTTGCATTAGGTCTCCTTTTGCTGGCTATTTTAGGGGTCCGCTTATAAAAAAGAAAGGACTTATGAGTGAGCCACACTTCATTGTGATAAATATTTCATGACATAAGGATTAACAGCACGATGAATTGCACTTTTTTTAACTGGTCTGATGTGTTAGTTTGAATTTATAAACACAAGATAGGAAATAACAATGAGTAATAAATCTGCCCTTTTAAAAACGTGGCATAAATTTAAACGCTTACCTTTTGGCAATTGGTTGTTTAGTAAAGCAGTTTGTATTAAAGCCCCTTATTTTGGCTCAATGAAACCGTATGTGCTCGATTTAAGAGAAGGGCACTGCAGTGCTGTGGTAAAAAATCGCCGAAGCGTACATAACCATATTGGGACTATTCATGCTATTGCACAATGTAACTTAGCGGAGCTGTGCGCTGGTGTAATGGTAGATGCGACCGTGCCATATAAAACGCATCGCTGGATCCCTAAAGGAATGACGGTGCAATATTTAGCTAAAGTTGATACCGATGTAACGGCTATTGCAGAAATTGACTTGCCACGCCAATGGGTAGATAAAGAGGATTTAGTGGTGCCGGTCAAGCTTTTTAATACCCGCAATGAACTGGTGTTCACTGCCGATATTACAATGTACATAACCGAAAAAAAGTAATGAGTGCTTAGGGCGTGTTGTTCTTTGCGGATTGAAATTTGTTCAATCTAGGGGCGTTCAAATCGCGGCGCGAGGTTTGTAACCTAGTGGGCTAAGTAAAAACCGAGCAACAAAGAGTTTATCGCCCCTAGGCAGAACCCAAAGGGCAGTGCATGTTTGGCATTTATGCTGCGTTATCGCCTATTTGAGGGGAATAACCACACTTCATAGGCTCTGCCTTGCCTAAAAACCAAACATACTGCTGCAAATTCAAACGCCAAAGGTCAACACGCCCTAATTAGATTTAGCTTTATCAGCGGCTTGTTTATTTACAAACGATAAGTCGCTGTCAGCCCCATCAAGCAAAGTTTTTACTTCTTTTGCGGGCTTTAACTCTTCGCTAATAAGTTCCGGTTCTTCTTTTTCAAAGCGTTGTTTTAAGCTACCTTCAATAATGGCTCCTGCGTCAATACTGAGGGTGTCGTGAAAAACATCGCCATGCACGTGAGCACTGCTTTGAATATTCACTTCACTGGCGTTAAGAGAGCCAATAATTTTGCCCTTTACAACGACGCTTTTAGCCTCAACCACACCTTCAACAATGCCGGTAGAGCCAATTACCAAGTGCTCTGCTTTTATATCGCCATCAATGCGGCCATCTAACTGTACTTCGCCTTGGCTGGTAAGTGTGCCAGTTAAGCGCACATCTTCAGAAATAATAGAAGGGGTGTGATTTACTCTTTTTAAAGTAGCCTGGCTACTTGATTGCTTTTTTTTACCGAACACGAGAAAGCGCCTTTGTTATTTTTAGAGGATTGACATGTTTGCCATCGAGTAACACTTCATAGTGTAAGTGGGTGCTGGTACTTCTGCCAGTGCTACCCATTAATCCAATTACCTCATTTTTAGCGATTGTTTGGCCTTTTTTCACTTTAATCTTATTTAAGTGGCCAAAACGGGTTATCAAGCCATTTTTATGCTCTAGCTCGATAAAGTTACCATAGCCGCCGTTTCTGCCAGCGCGAAGCACAACAGCATCGGCAGGGGCAAAAATTTCGGTTTTGTGCCAGCCGGCTAAATCAACACCTTTGTGAAAAGCTCGGCGGTTGTTCATTGGATCTTTTCGAAGACCAAAGTTGCTCGAAATATAGTATTTAGCCGCAGGTAAGGGCAGAGAGTTAGGCAGCTCGGTTAAAAAGTTTTCAAGGTTGTTGAGTAATAATAGCTTATCAACAATGGCTAAAAACGGCTTTGGTATTTTAGTTTCATCAAATACATCTAACGGCCCACCTTGTGCGCTGTTTTGGGAGGCCAGCGCTAAATGTTGTTCAAGAGCGGATTCTAACCCAGCCCCTTTTAACATCGCTAAAATCGCATCATGGCGCTTATTTATTTGTGCATCGATACGCGCAAAATTATGCTCATAGTGTTTATTTAAGCGCTCATATCGTGCAGCAAAAGTTATTGGCGTTAATAGGTTTGCGTGTTTGTTTTTTTGTTCTTCATCAACAAGCGGCTCATGAAACTCGCCTTTGTCTTCATTTATAGGCGATTCAAGTTGCTCTTCTAGTTTTATAGTATCTTTGCTTATAGATGCGGGGAGAGATTCAATCATACCTTGTAAAAGCGCTTGCTTTTGCTCAAGGACGGCAAGTTGCTCTAACTGCTTAGCGTGCAGCGCCTTTTGTTCACGAACCTGTTTTTGCCAAACTTGTTGCTTATCAATTTGGCTTTGTTCAATGTGTGTTATTTTATTTGTTTGGCTATAAACACGAAAACTAGAAATACCCACCCAAATAATAGTGCCTAAAATAAGTAGTACTGTAAAAAGCTGAAACCAAGGCGCCAAAACAACATGCTTAACTTCGCCATTTTGACGAATAAGTAACTGACGGGCTGGAAAAATTTTTTGGTAGAAAGACTTAATAAATACTGACATGACACATAAATACTCGCTATTAACCGGATTAATGTATCAATTTCAGTTTAAAAAGCCAGAAAAAATTTGTAACTGTTCAAAAATTAATAAAAAAGGGCTGCTATTAATAGCAGCCCTTTTTATAATTTGTCGCAAATTAGCTAGCTTGTTGCTCATCATCATTTTTTATTGATGCTACGTTGTCGGCTTTTTTAGCTTTAGCTGAGCCTTTTGTTGAGGGCTCTTTTGCACCTTTTAGCACTGCCATAAAGTCATCTTTACTCTTTGCAATTTCAAGCGCGAGCGATTCTACTTGTTGCTCGCTTAAAGGCACATCTACTTTTTCCAGCATTACTTCAAGCGATTCTGCTATATCGAGCATTTTGTCATAGGCATCCGCTTCTTTTTTAGTAGTAAACGTCATTCGCTCAACTCCGTTTCGTTCTACAACATATTTAACAACAACAGCCATGATCTCTCCTGCTTGATTGCGTGGTAATGTGGTTACTGACTTGTAGGTCACTGTTTTTATATACAGTAAATGTTTGCGAAATAAATTGCAAGTATTCACGACATTTTAGATTGTCATAAATTTGACAAAAAAGCGTAACTTTACTTTATTTAGATAATCACTTTGTTGTACCAGCTGCATTTTAGGTTTTCGGATTTGGGTGATTATGCACTGGAAATAATATAAGTGATGCAAGTCGATCCTTATTTTAGATTATTTCCTCTAATAAAAATTAAGCCCATGCTTAAAGCCAAATTAGCCGTCTAACCATAACGCTTTGGCATAAACAAAAATAAGGAATAACAAATGAAAAATCTTTTAACGCTACTTATTATTAGCTTTTTAGGTTTTAGCGCGCTCACCTACGCTAACCCTGTGGTTGATAAGCCTATGGCTGAAATGCAACAGCCCCCAGTGATTAACATTAATAGTGCCGATTCAGAAATGCTATCAACGCTTCCCGGTATTGGTAAGAAAAAAGCGCAGGCTATTGTTGATTACAGAGCCGAAAATGGTGAGTTTACTGAGCTAAGTGATTTAGCTAACGTAAAAGGAATAGGCAAAAAGTTGGTAGCTAAATTAGAAGGAAAAGTATCTCTATAGATTAGGCAGGGCGCTAAGCGCCCTGTGAATATTGCTCAAGTGCTTTTGTTAAATACTTTTTAGCAAAGTTTATTTCAATCGGTGTTGTTAAAAGTGGGTAACACAGTCCACCTAAAATTAAGAAGGGGATGAGTTCCCATCCTTTAAAAACAGTAAATAATAAAAATAATGGGCTGAGCAATAGCAGCTTTACTATTCTCAATAACACTCTATCGGTTGCGGGGAGCATACTTAGCGCAATCGCAACAACGGCTTGCCGCTGTCTCACTTTAAGGTGCTTTAATTCAGGCAGCTGACTGGTAAAAAATGTAAACATATTAAATAGACTTTTTAGTAAGTAAGCGAGTGATAACAAGTACAAAAAGCGTGATAGTAAATAACGCAAAAAGAATTTCCATCCACGCTGGCATACTTAATCCTGCAAATTGCCAATCAATATTTCCGCAATCCCCAGTGGCTTGAAAAAAACTAGGGATCCATTCATGCAGTGGCATAAAAGCTGGGAAGTTAGGCTCAAATTCACAGCTAAATGCAAAGGGATCGGTGGTTGTTTGCATTTCTATGTGTTCCCGCGCAATAAAGTAGCCCCATACGCTTGATATACCCCACACTAAATAAGCAATAGTACGTACTAGTTTACTCTGCGGTTTAGTTGCGCCAATAATACCCGCCCCTAATAACCCTAATACCGCAGTTCGCTGGTAAATACACATAATGCATGGTGCAAGGCCCATTTGATATTGAAAAAACAGTGCGGTGACTTCTAATAAAAATACAATGCCTGTAAATAGTAGCCATGGAGTGCGTTTAGTAGGGAGGTTTGCTAGCCAGTTCATAAAAAATCCGCATTGAATTAAGACGTTGAATTATGTACTAGGATAAAGTAACGAGCAACAAAAAGGGTAAAAAAGCTACCGAAGGGGCATTTTTTAAGATGAAATTAATAAGAGGTTATTGCCATTCTATTTAGATAAAGGTTATTTTGCTAAATAAAACATTAAATAAAAGTAAAAGGCTTATTTAAACGTTACAGTTTACATGCTCTGTTGTATGCATGCTTGAATGTACTTGCATACAAGGTGTTGCGCACTTGAGCTTTTGTAGTAACGTAATGGTGAAGTAATACAGTAATAGTATTACATAGATGCAAGTGATGAGAGTAACGCAGCAGTTATAGTGCCCACTAAGTTACAAACCTCCCGGCGCGATTTAATCCCCCCTAGATTGAACAAATTCAATTCAAAAAGATCAACACGCTTTAATGTACCTACTATGAATAGGGTAAATTTATATAGCAAATTTGGCCAAATTTAAGCATGTTGAATTTTACTATTTATTATTACGAAATTTTCAGCTGATGGTTGACACTTATATCAACGAGTTTACTTGTTAGTTATATTTCATCTGGTACAATCTGTCAGTTATTCGTATAAAACGATGTGTTGTGATTAATTCGAGTGGGAATTGAATGAGAATTTTTAAAGCTAAAAGCCCAGCAGGATTTGCTGAAGAGTATATAGTTGAATCTATCTGGAACGGCGATTTCCCTCCAGGTTCAATTCTACCTGCAGAGCGTGAGCTTTCTGAGTTAATTGGTGTAACCAGAACAACCTTACGTGAAGTACTGCAACGCTTAGCCCGTGACGGTTGGTTAACGATTCAGCACGGTAAGCCTACAAGAGTAAATAACTTTTGGGAAACATCAGGGCTGAATATACTTGAGACTCTAGCGCGTTTAGATGAAGACAAAATGCCTGAGCTAACAGATCAGTTACTATCTGCACGCACCAATATTAGTGCCATTTATACTCGTGCTGCTATTAAATATAACCCTGAGCGTGTTATTGAAATTTTATCTAAAAGCGATGAGCTCGAAGACACAGCACAAGCTTTTGCTGATTACGATTATAAAGTTCACCACGAATTAGCTGTTGCGGGTAATAACCGCATTTACGTACTTATACTTAACGGTTTTAGAGGGTTTTACTTTAAAATTGGTTGTCATTATTTTTCAGATGCAGGCACTCGCCAGTTAGCACGCCAATTTTATAAAGACCTAACCGTGTTGGCTGAAAAACGTGAGCACGATGGTGCGATTTCGATGATGCGTAAGTTTGGCCATCAAACGGGTGAAATTTGGCAAAATATTAAGGGCGATATGCCTTCCGATATCATGGATTAAATACTTTTTAAAACCTGCAAATGCAGGTTTTTTTATAGCCGTAATAAAGTTTTAATATCTGTTCGGTATTTTCGATTGTATACATCGCTAAATACGATTGTTCTTTTTTCCTTATTAAATTTAAAATGCCATGTAATTATGTGTTGGCGCTATTGTTTTTTTATTTTTAGCGCCCATATAAGTATCAGCATTGCGTATGCAATCGACAACAAACTCAAAATATTTGGAGAATAAAATGGGTGTATTAGTAGGCCGCCAGGCACCAGACTTTACCGCTGCAGCTGTTCTAGGTAATGGTGAAATTGTAGATAGCTATAACCTTCATGAAACAATTAAAGGTAAAAAAGCAGTAATCTTCTTTTACCCACTAGATTTCACGTTTGTATGTCCTTCAGAACTTATCGCATTTGATAAGCGTTATGAAGAATTCCAAAAGCGTGGCGTAGAAGTAATTGGTGTTTCTATCGATTCACAGTTCTCACACAACGCATGGCGTAACACTGCTGTAGCAGACGGCGGTATTGGTAAAGTTAAATACGCACTAGTTGCAGACGTTAAGCACGAAATTTGTAAAGCGTACGACGTTGAGCACCCAGAAGCGGGCGTTGCATTTCGTGGCTCTTTCCTAATCGATGAAGAAGGTAACGTACGTCACCAAGTAGTGAACGACTTACCACTTGGCCGTAACATCGACGAAATGATTCGTATGGTTGACGCACTAGCATTCCACAGCGAAAACGGCGAAGTATGCCCAGCTGGTTGGGAAGAAGGTAAAAAAGGTATGGACGCAAGCCCTGAAGGTGTTGCTAAATTCCTATCTGAAAACGAAGGCGAGCTATAATCTAGCCCTACGTTTTTAATAAAAAACCGCCAACTGGCGGTTTTTTTGTTTTTAGCATAGCCCATTTAATAATGGGCTATATTAGGGCGTGTTGACCTTTGCGGATTGAAATTTGTTCAATCTAGGGGCGATTAAATCGCGGCGCGAGGTTTGTAACCTAGTGGGCTAAGTAAAAACCGAGCAACAAAGAGTTTATCGCCCCTAGGCAGAACCCGCAGGGCAGCGCATGTTT
>NZ_PNCU01000070.1:0-13221 GCF_005886915.1 Pseudoalteromonas sp. S3776
TAAATAGCGAATTTTTTGCCTAGCTAGACTACGTTTTCCCAACCTCAAAATAGATCACATAATTAAGCGCATTGGTATAAAATAAAAAAACTAACTTGCTTAAAAACCTTAAAAAGTATATTGGTTGTAGCCAATAGCTTCCTAAATCATTACACGGGAAATGAAGGTATTACGTACTTAGCAAGGCTAAATACAGTAGCAAGTTAGCGTAAATTCTTAGAGCCTTAATAATATCGTCATTAAGGTGTAATAAATAGGACAATTGTCCGAAGAGCATATTGATGTTTCAATACCATTTTTCTAGTTATCTTGTTGAACAACTACTCACTTTTGCAGGGAGTAGTTACCAACAATCAAAAAAAGAAGTGCTGATCCACCAAGATCAACCACTGAGTAAGCTTGTGTTGGTGCGCAGCGGAACTATTTCATTTAGTTATGATGTAGGTAACGGACGCCGCCTATTATTAGGCCAATTAGATTGCAATAATACGCTAATTGGTGAAATAGAAGCGCTTAACAATAATCCCTGTATTTATACAGTGACCTGTTTTAGTGATGTAACTTATAACTTAATAGAGCTTCGTCACTGGCGAGCTTTACTACTCGAAAAGCCAGAGCTTAGCTTGTATACAGCGCAAACTATTGCAGCAAAGTTCCAAGAAAACCAAAAAGTTAATTTAGATAAGCTACTACTACCTTTAAGCTACAACATTGCTAAAGACTGCTTATTACGAGCTGAGAACAATAATCCTACGCTACTGCGCGCATACCCAACCGTTAACGCTGAAGCAGAGCGCTTTGCAACCACTGAGCGAGCTTATCGCCGCGTAGTTACCGAGCTTGTTGAAAAAGGCTTAGTGCAGCGCAGCTCCCATGGGTTAAAAGCGGTCGATACGCAAAGCTTGAGTGATTATGTAGACAGTTTTGCACAACTGTAAAACACGCAACCTTTTAAAAATCATACACAAAAAAAGGCCCTAAGGGCCTTTTTTGTAGTATTAATTAGTTAAGCGTTAACTCTGGCCGAAAATACTTACATCAGCGTAGTTTAATTCGCCACTTAACCCTATCGCGATTACTTATCTAATAAAATATCTTGGATGTTCACTAAATCAGATTTACCTTCAATAATTTCATCTGGCGTTAAACCCGATAACTCATGCGGGAACACTAACCACTCTTCTGATTCATGAATAAAGTAATCTGGCACCATGTCTACTTTTGAGTTTTTTGGCTTATAGTATGGGCATGCCACGCGAATATCACGAGGTAGATTTAAACGCATAAGCTCAGAAAGCTTTTCTTTTAATGCAAAAATACTGCGCCCAGAATCAAACACATCATCAACAATAAGCAGTGAGTCACCTGCATTTGCGTTTTCTACAATGTAATGTAAACCGTGTACTTTAATCTCTTTAGATTGCTTGCCAATACCGTAATAAGACGACGTACGCACCGCAATGTGGTCAGTCTCAATGCCTTTATAATCGTAGTATTCTTGCACAGCAATACCAATAGGTGCACCACCTCGCCAAATACCAATAATAAAGTCTGGACGAAAGCCATCTTTATAAACTTGTGCCGCTACGCGGAATGAATCTTCAAGTAGCTGTTGAGCTGTGATGTAGCACTTATCTGACATAGTTTAGAACCCCAGTGGTGAGTATAACATTTGAGTGTAGGCGCTTTAGCCAATAATTAAACACCCAAACAGGTATTGGCGAAGGATTTTACCGTAAATAAAAATAAATTGCTTGCCTGCAAATAGCAAAATAGGCACCAATGGGTGCCTATTTTATGTATTAAACGCTTAGTTACGTACTATTAAGCTTTTTCTAACAATGTACGAGCTACTGTACGCATTCCTTGCGTTGTTGCACCGGCTGCCCATTGACTAGTGCTACCCATATTAAATGCAGCAGCTAAATCTATGTGTACCCAGCCTTTACCATCGTTTGGTACAAAACGAGATAAAAAGCCTGCAGCATTTGAAGCGCCGCCGTAACCACCGCCTTTTTGAGCGCGGCTGTTAGCTGTGTCAGCGTATGGTGATGGGCAGTTTTGCTGGTGCCATTTTTCAAGTGGTAGTGGCCATGCGGCTTCCATTTCTTGCGAGGCAAAGTCTTCTACATCGCGAACCAGCTCTTTATCAAGGGCAAATAAAGCATTGTACTCCTGACCTACAGCCACTAATGCAGCACCGGTTAGTGTTGCCGCATCAATAATAAGCTCTGCGCCAGTTTCGCCTGCAGCCATGAGGCCATCGGCAAGTACTAAGCGCCCTTCTGCATCGGTGTTTACAATTTCTACCGTAGTACCATTTTTATAGGTTAAAATATCACCTAGTTTGTAAGCATGGCCCGAAATTAAGTTCTCGGCACAGCATAAAAACAACTTAATACGTTTTTCTATGCCGCGGTTAATGGCAAGCGCTAAACCCGCTGTTACGGTTGCCGCGCCGCCCATGTCGCACTTCATGCCCAGCATACCTTCGCTCGATTTAATTGAGTAACCGCCAGAGTCAAACGTGATACCTTTACCTACAAGCGCTGCACTTACCGGCGCGTTTTCATCGCCCGTTGGGTTGTAATCAAGCTCAAGTAAAACGGGTGGACGCTCAGAGCCACGGCCCACTGCATGAATACCAATCCATTGCTTCTCTAATAACGCATCACCTTTAATAATTTGGTAACTTACGTGCTCAGGCGCTAACGATTGTATAAATTCTGCGGCTTTTTCGGCAAGGCTCTCAGGGTAAATGTCATCGGCAGTGCCGTTAACCATTTCTCTTGCCCACGTAGCAGAGGCTTTTAAATGCGCAAGCTCGTTTAGATCTGATTGTGCGTTATCAACAAACTTAACCCCGTCTAGTGATTTAGGTGTTACAAAGCCTTGATAAAAAGCCCATTGGCTTTCAGTGCACCAAGTATCGCCCGCAAGCTCAACCTGTTTAACACCTTGATTTGCGATTGTTCGCGCTGCTTTTTGAACATTTTTTAATGTTTCTTGTTCAGATAAATGAACCGTGGCACCTTGCTCATTAAAAGATAATGTCGCGTTTTCGCCCCAATGGCTTGGCGCTGCTTGTTCGCTCAGTTGAACAACAAATTTTTCACTCATGTTAGAATACCCTTACACTTAAATGTGCCAACGAGTTTACTATAGTGAGTACAAGTTCCCAACAGCTTGAGATAAATAACATAAACCAGCGTGCTAGCCGCGTTTAGCATTGGAATTTAAATGAAATACACCCCCGTTTTACAGCCCGCCACGTTATTAAAACGCTATAAACGCTTTTTAGCCGACCTAGCACTTAACGATGGAACTGAATTTACCGCCCACTGCGCCAACACCGGTAAAATGACAGGTTGCGCAGAGCCTGGCTTTAATGCGTTTTATTCAACCAGCGATAACAGTAAACGAAAATACCCGCATTCATTAGAGCTTACTCAAAACACCCTCTCACAGTTAATATGTGTTAATACCGCCGTGGCAAATAAAGTGGTTGAAGAGGCTATCAACAACCAAGTTATTACAGAGCTTAACAGCTATGAGCAGCTACAAAGTGAAGTAAAATACGGCAGCGAAAATAGCCGTATCGACTTTTTACTTACCAGTGACAATAAACCCGCTTGCTATGTAGAGGTAAAGTCAGTCACTTTGCTAAGCGAAACCGCTCCCCACAGTGGACAAGGCTACTTCCCCGATGCACAAACCGTGCGTGGGCAAAAGCACATTCGCGAATTAATAGAAATGATCGAACAAGGCCACCGAGCAGTATTATTGTTCGCTGTTTTACACCAAGGTATCAATACCGTGAGTGCCGCAAGCCATATAGATAAAAAATACAGCGATTTACTAAACCAGGCGATTAAAAAAGGCGTGGAGGTATACGCTTACAAGGCATCTATTTCGCCAAGTGAAGTAACGCTCAGTGAGAAAGTAGCCTTTAAATAAAAAATTAACTTGCTTTTAAACTTTATGCCCATATAACTAGGCAAGTTTAAATACCGAAATAACGATTAATAAAGCATCAAAATTAAAATATGAGCCTTTTTAGTCAACACACTGGTTGAAGCTAATTCGATTAATTAAAAAATAAATTTGCCTAGGGTATAAGATTCTGCTATTTATACCGCCGGCTAATGCTGAGGCATTAAATTAAGGATTTAGGAGAGAGTTATGCCAGACCAACAAAGACATGGTTTATTGGCTCAAGCCGGTTTAGAACCATACCAAGAAAAGCCGGGCGAAGAGTATATGAATGAAGCACAACGTGCTCATTTTAAAGCGATTTTAGAAGCGTGGCGTAACGACTTACGTAATGAAGTTGACCGCACAAAATCGCATATGCAAGACGAAGCTGCCAACTTTCCTGATCCAGTTGACCGCGCTGCGCAAGAAGAAGAGTTCTCTTTAGAGCTTCGTACTCGCGACCGCGAACGTAAACTGATCAAAAAAATTGAAAAAACAATTATCTTAATTAAAGAAGATGATTTTGGCTTTTGTGAGTCATGCGGAATCGAGATTGGTATTCGTCGTTTAGAGGCGCGCCCAACTGCAGATTTATGCGTAGACTGTAAAACCCTTGCAGAAATAAAAGAAAAACAAGCTGGACGCGGTTAATTAAAATTAGTTAACTATGCCTCCTACAGCCGTTACCACGCCAAAGCGTGACTATCGCGGTCGATTTGCACCGTCTCCTTCTGGGCCACTTCATTTTGGCTCACTTGTGGCGGCTGTGGGCAGCTACCTTGATGCTAAAGTAAATCAGGGTAAATGGTTAGTCCGCATTGAAGATATAGATACCACTCGTGTGGTGAAAAATGCCGACGCAGATATTCTAAATACCTTACAAGCCTACGGCCTATATTGGGACGAAACCGTTGTTTATCAAACACAGCGACTATCCCTTTATCAAGAGATAACAAACTCACTGATACAACAACACTGTGTATATGGTTGTCGCTGCTCTCGCAAACAAATAAAAGCTATAGGTGGCATTTACCAAGGTCACTGCAAAGCGCTTAACTTATCAACAGTTCAAGGCGCTCTTCGCCTTAGCCAACAGCACCCAACATGCCATTTTAACGATTTAATTCAAGGGAGCATTACTGTTAATAGTGCCTTAGCCCATGAAGATTACATAATAAAGCGCAGTGACGGATTATTTGCTTATCAGCTAGTGGTGGTTATTGACGACATTGAGCAAGGTATTAACCGTGTAGTGCGTGGCGCCGATTTAATCGAGCCCACAGCACGACAAATCAGTTTATTTAAACAGCTTAATGCACCCATTCCCCAATACGCGCATTTACCCCTTGCGGTAGCCGAGCCTGGCTTTAAACTCTCTAAACAAAATTACGCGCCCGCTATTAGCACAGACAACCCAAAGCCTGCGCTGATTGATGCATTTGAATTTTTAAATTTACCTGTGCATAGCCAATTGCACGATTTGTCTGTAGAGCAATTAATTGCATGGGCTATTAACGAATTTAGCTTAACTGCAGTGCCCAACATACCCGAAATTCAAATTTCGCAAGGTCAGCACCCAAACAGCACTAAATTTACACATTTAAGCAAATAAAAATCTTAAAAACGGCTTAATTTCAGTCCATCAACTTAATTTTTATACCGCGCTGGTATATGATAGCCGCCTAAATAGAGGCTATTTACAATACATTAAAAGCACCGCACTATAATACCTAATTTAGGTGCTTTTTTATTGCGATGACCAGCCAATCATCATTTCTGTAGGAGACAGATTATTATTTCCAAGCTTTTTCAATTTTGCAGGCAAATAATCGGCCCAAATGCCGATGTGCAAAGCACTCAAACAAGTGATGAGCCGGTTGTTATAACACGCGGTGAACATGGTATTTCACGTAAACAATTTAGCCCAAATGCAATCAAAGTACTTTACCGTTTAAAAGACGGTGGTTACGACGCTTACCTTGTAGGTGGTTGTATTCGCGATATATTGTTAGGTCAACAACCTAAAGACTTTGACGTAGTTACCAATGCCACCCCAGAGCAGGTTAAAAAACTATTTAGAAACTGTCGCCTTATTGGCCGCCGCTTTCGCTTAGCACATATTGTTTTTGGTCGCGAGATTATAGAAGTAGCTACCATGCGCGGGCACCACGAAGCGCAAGAAGACAAAAACCAAATTAGCCAATCAAGCGAGCACGGGCAGTTATTGCGTGATAACGTATTTGGTAGCATTGAGGAAGACGCCGAGCGCCGTGATTTTTCTATTAACGCACTGTATTACTCGATTAACGATTTTTGTATATACGATTACGCCAATGGCTTAGCGGCCATTCAAGCAAAACAAATTGAGTTAATCGGCGACCCCGAAACACGCTACCGCGAAGACCCTGTTCGTATGCTGCGTGCGGTACGCTTTGCAACCAAGCTTGATATGAGCATAGCGCCAAAAAGCGAAAAGCCAATTACCGCGCTTGCCAGCCTACTTGATAATATTCCGCCAGCGCGTTTATTCGAAGAGGTTTTAAAGCTGTTTTTAAACGGTAAAGCCGAAGCTAACTATTTAATGCTACGCCAATATGGCTTGTTTAAGTCGTTATTTCCGGTGCTTGATAAAATTTTAGATAAAAACCCCGACGGTTTAGAAGCCGCGTTTATTCAACAAATGTTTCAAAACACTGATAAACGTATTAATGCTGATAAAAAAGTTACCCCTGCGTTTATATTTGCAGCTTTACTGTGGTTTCCGCTGCTTGAGCGCACAACTAAAATTAAACAACAAGAACAGCTGTCTTACTTTGACGCCTTTGCGCAAGCCATGAATAAAGTACTGAGCGAAAATGCCCAACACATAGCAGTACCAAAACGCTTTACATTAGGCGCTCGCGACATTTGGCATATACAGCAGCGTTTAGATAAACGTGCCGGCCAACGTGCTTACAGACTTACCCAGCAACCACGCTTTAAAGCCGCTTACGACTTTTTATTATTACGCGTTGATGCCGGTGAGCAACAACATAGTGAGCTTGCTCAGTGGTGGACCCAGTACTTAAGCCAAGATATAAACGGCCAAAAAGACATGGTCAAAAATCTAGGTCATCAAGGTGGGCCAAAACCACGTAAGCGCTCACGCCGCCGCACCACTAAAAAGCCGTCTGAGTAATTGTATGCAGTGTGTATATTTGGGTTTAGGTGCCAACCTAAACTCACCCAAAGAGCAGCTTGATAACGCCGTTTGTGCGCTTAAAAAGCTGCCTCATTGTGAATTTGTAAGTGTATCGCATTACTACGCGAGCAAACCCATGGGGCCACAAGACCAACCCGATTATGTAAATGCCGTAGCGTGTATTAAAACCGCGCTTGAACCAGAGCAATTACTTGATTTAACACAAGCCATAGAGCTTGAGCATGGGCGAGTAAGAAAAGCCGAACGTTGGGGACCACGTACGCTTGATATAGATACCTTATTGTTTGGGCAGCAAATTATTAATACCCCACGCTTAACGGTGCCTCATTATGGCCTGTGCGAACGTGAGTTTGTAGTTTACCCTTTACTAGAACTTGCCCCAGAACTTATTTTACCTAGCGGCATTGCATTAAAAACTATTGCGCAAGATTTACCGCTCAACGACTTACAACAATTACCTCTGTAATTAACCAAGGCTTATGCCTGCGAGGATATTATGTCTAAAATAACCGTTTCTACTTTAAATAAAATGAAAGCAGAAAATAACAAAATCACCGCATTAACCGCATACGATGCTAGTTTTGCTAAGTTATTTCATGATAACGGTGTGGACGTTATTTTAGTTGGCGACTCTTTGGGCATGGTGCTGCAAGGTGGCGACGATACCCTAGGCGTGACCAATCAAGATATAGCCTATCATACCCGTTGTGTACGCGGTGGCAGCCGTGAGCTTTTTGTTATAGCCGATATGCCCTTTATGAGCTATTCAAACGTTAGCGACACTTGTAAAAATGCAGCAGAGTTAATGCGTGCAGGCGCTAATATGGTAAAACTTGAAGGCGGTGAATGGCTTTACGAGAGTATTAAAAGTTTAACGCAGCAAGGTATTCCTGTTTGTGGTCATTTAGGATTAACGCCCCAATCAGTGCACGTATTTGGTGGCTTTAAAATTCAAGGCCGTGAAGACGACAAAGCGCAAAAAATGATTGATGATGCAAAAGCCCTAGAAGCGGCAGGCGCCCAATTATTAGTGCTTGAGTGTATCCCAAGTGCGCTTGCTAAACGTATTACCGATGCCGTCACTATCCCTACTATCGGTATTGGCGCAGGTAATGTAACGGATGGCCAAATACTGGTAATGCACGACTTAGTCGGTATTTCGGCAGGATACATTCCTAAATTTTCTAAAAACTTTTTACTCGAAACCGGCAACATGCCAGATGCAGTTAAAAAATATTGTACAGACGTTAAAAGTGGCGCATTTCCAAGCGCCGAACATGAGTTTAAATAATGCAGTCAATTACTGAAATTAAATCATTACGTAGTCAAATTAAAGCGTGGCGCCAAGCAGGCTTAAGCGTGGCTTTAGTGCCAACCATGGGCAATTTACATCAGGGTCATTTTTCGTTAGTTGAAAAGGCAAAAACAATGGCCGATAAGGTGGTTGTGAGCATTTTTGTTAACCCAATGCAATTTGGTGCCAACGAAGACTTAGATAGCTACCCGCGTACGCTAAACGAAGACAAACAAGGCTTAGCCGACTTAAGCACAGATATAGTGTTTACCCCAAGCGTAGACACCATTTACCCAAATGGGCTTGGTGAGCAGAGCTTTGTAGATGTACCGGGTGTATCTATGGGATATTGCGGCGGCACGCGCCCAGGACACTTTAGAGGCGTTGCCACGGTAGTGACTAAGTTATTTAATTTAGTACAACCTGATTATGCCTGCTTTGGCGAAAAAGATTTTCAGCAGCTGCAAGTAATTAAAACCATGGTACGCGATTTATCTATTCCAGTTGAAATTGTCGGTGTACCGACCATGCGCGAAGTGTCTGGCTTAGCTATGAGCTCACGAAATGGCTATTTATCTGCTGAGCAAAAAGCCACGGCTACCGCATTATTTAAAACACTAAACAGCTGCGCTGAGCAGCTCAAAGCAGGCAATACCGATTACAAAGCACTTGAGCAAAGCGCACAGTTTAGTTTAGAGCAAGCCGGCTTAAAGCCTGATTATTTTGAGATAGCTCAACGAGATACATTAAAAGCTGCTACACTTGATGATACACAACTAGTTATTTTAGCTGCCGCCTTTTTAGGCAATGTTAGATTAATCGACAACTTACAAGTTGAGATTTAACAAAAGCGCAGTTCAACGTTAAGGATAAGCATGCAAACATTTATTAAAACGAGTGCCCTCGCCCTGTCATTTTCATTGTTAGCAGCTTGCCAAAATCAAGTGAAAAACCCTGAGTTAAACCAATGCGCACAACAAAACTATCAGTGCGAAAATAGTTGCGATCAGCAATCAATTGACAAAGGTTTAAAACAGCAAGTGTGCTCTGCTAAATGTGTAGAAAGCTACAATCAGTGTAAAGAACAAGCTCAAAAGCTGACTGATTTATAATCGCTTTTTAATAAATTAGTCTTTTTACGCTTTAAAATTTACACACAAAAAAACCGCTCATTGAGCGGTTTTTTTGTAGTTGGGTTTAAATTATAAACCTAACTTTTTAAGCTCTGCTTCTACTAACTTTGCAGAAAGCGGTACGTAACCATCTTTTTCAACGATTTTTTGACCGTCTTTAGAAAGTACCATTTTTAAGAACTCAGCTTCAATTGGTGAAAGCGGCTTATTAGGGTGTTTGTTCACGTAAACGTATAAGAAACGAGAAAGTGGGTATTTACCTTTAGCAACATTATCAAGCGTTGCATCTACGTAGTTAGTGCCTTTTTTAGATAAAGGAACCGTACGTACACCAGATGTTTTGTAACCAATGCCTGAGTAACCAATCGCGTTTAATGAAGATGAGATTGACTGTACAACAGAGGCAGAACCAGGTTGCTCATTTACGTTGTTACGGAAGTCACCTTTACACAGTGCTTTCTTTTTAAAGTAACCGTAAGTACCTGATACAGAGTTACGTCCGTATAATTGAATGTCTTTTGCAGCCCAATCGCCCGTTAGGCCAACATCGCTCCAGCGGTTAACTTGCTCAGATGCACCACATTTACGTGTAGATGAAAAAATAGCATCTACTTGGTCAATGCGTAAGCCTTCGATTGGGTTATCTTTGTGTACAAAGACTGCTAAGGCATCAATTGCTACGCGTACTTCTGTAGGCTTGTAACCGTAACGTTTTTCGAACGCTTCGATTTCTTTTGATTTCATTTTACGGCTCATTGGGCCCATGTTAGAGGTGCCTTCAGTAAGCGCTGGTGGCGCAGTAGACGAACCTGCCGCTTGAATTTGAATATTTACATTTGGGTAAATACGTTTGTACTCTTCTGCCCAAAAAGTCATCATGTTGGCTAAAGTATCAGAACCTACAGATGAAAAGTTACCTGAAACGCCGTTAATTTTTTGATATTCAGGCATTGCCTCGTCAAGAGCAACAGCCTGCGCAGATACTAATGTTGTAACAGCCACACCCATTGCGGCAACTAAGTTTTTAAATTTCATGCGGGGTTCTCCGATTTGTTCGTCCCATTTCCTAACTATCATCTACTGTAAAGCGGGTAGATGACAGTTACATTACCCTTAAATGACACTTTTATGACTTTACTTTTTATTGTTTTTAGCTTGCCAAGTTAACAAGCTTATCCTTTGAAAAAGCGAAAGAAAAACACGAACCTTTCCCAAGCTCACTGGTTATATTTAATTGACTATCATGACGTGTTAACACATGTTTGGTAATTGCTAAGCCTAAACCTGAACCGCCAGTTGTGCGGCTCCTTGCTTTATCTACGCGGTAAAAGCGCTCGGTTAGACGATTTATATGCTCTGGTGCAATGCCATCACCATTATCATTCACACTAAAGTGCGCATACCCTTCTTTACGTTGCCAGGTGACAATAATTTTTCCGCCCGCTTTAGTGTAATGTATAGCGTTAAACACTAAATTAGAAAACGCACTGCGTAGTTCATCTTCTGCGCCTTTAATATCAAGCTGATTATCTATATTAAAAATAAGCTCATGGCCTTTATCTTGATTTATGGATTGCGCTTCGGTTTGAATGTAATTGAGCATTTGCGGTACATTAATGGCTTTATCGTTATCTTGTCTACGCGACCCTTCAATACGCGAAAGAGATAAAAGCTGATTGACTAAGCTATCCATACGCTTACATTGTTCAAGCATGGTATTTTGGGCTTTATTCCACATTGCAGGCGGTGGCATCATATCGCCATCCATCATCTCAAGATAGCCAGTAACGACCGTTAGTGGCGTACGCAGCTCATGCGATACGTTAGCAACAAAGTCTTTACGCATTTGCTCTAGCTGTTTTAGGCGTGTTACATCACGTACGACCACCATAAGCTGTGTGTTGGCATACGGCATTACCCTAAATTCAAGGACTTGATCAACAATATGTCCGTTATCAAGCTCAAGTGGCTCTTCAAATTCACCGCGCAACATATACTTGGCAAATTTAGGTTCGCGTATTAGGTTATCAAGTCGCTGGCCATGATCGGTTGGCCATTGCAGCCCCAATACCTTAAGTGCAAGTTGGTTACACCACACAATGCTTAAATCACTTTGCAGCACCACTACGGCATCGGGTACAGCTTCAGCGCCATCGCGAAAGCGACGAATTAAATCAGCCAGTTCATTGCGCTTTTTACGATTACGATGCTGTAAATGATAAATACCTTCAAATACTTGTTCCCACGCACCTTCCCCCTCTGGCGGGTTAAAGCTACGTTGATTTAAAAGCCAATCACTTAAACGATAAAGTTGATGATAATGCCAAACTAAAAGAGAAGATGTGCCTAAAAATAAAAGCAAAAATGGTGCACCTACAAGCACACCAATAAGTAATAGGGGTAAAAAATAGATAAACAGACGTTTTATTAACGCCTGTTTATTAATAACTCGATACATACACTCACTTTACCTTTGAGTAGTAATTTATGCGCACTCTCGCTCTAGCTGCGCTACCTTATAATTTACTAGAAAAACGATAACCTGCACCACGTACTGTTTGTACTAAGCGATCGTGCCCCAACGGTGCAATAGCCTTGCGTAAGCGGCGTATATGCACATCAACTGTGCGATCTTCTACGTACACATTTGTTCCCCACACATGATCTAGCAGCTGCTCGCGACTATAAACACGCTCTGGGTGAGTCATAAAAAAGTGTAATAATCTAAATTCGGTCGGCCCCATATCAAGCTCGCTTCCCTCTGAGGTAACGCGATGCGATATTGGGTCTAAACGCAAGCCATGTACTTCAATGGCTTCTTCTAATGAGGTAGGTGATACACGGCGAATAACCGCTTTAATACGTGCCATCAGCTCTTTAGGAGAAAAAGGTTTGGTGACATAGTCATCTGCACCCACTTCTAGTCCGCGTACTTTGTCTTCTTCTTCGCCGCGGGCTGTAAGCATAATAATTGGTATTTGGCGTGTATATTCACTTTGCTTAAATTGCTTTGCTATTTGAATACCGCTACCACCGGGTAACATCCAATCGAGTAAAACCATATCTGGGTAGGGTTCAACCATAGCTGCAATCGCAGAATCGTAATCTTCTGCTTCAATTGCTTGAAATCCATTTTGCTCTAAAACAAAAACTAACATCTCTCTGATAGGAGCTTCATCATCTACGACTAGTACTTTACGTGACATTCCAAATTATCTCTTACGCTACCGAATTAGTTTTCATTATTATGACTAAGTATGACATTTTTATGAAAGTGTAACGTGTAAATTAAAAACCTGGCAAAAAAAACACAAAATACTGACAGAAAAGTCGCATTAACATCATATTTTTAAAACTATTTTGCAAATTACGGTTAATTAAAACATATTTACAAAAAGTGACCGTTTTATTACTGGGTAGATAATAATGGCGGGATCATTACTTTACTAACATAGCAGCAAAATCACATACGGAACTGAGTTTACACAAGGGCCTGTTGACCTTTCAGGATTATAATTTGTTCAATCTTGGGGCTATTTAATCGTGGCGCGAGGTTTGTAACCTAGTGGGCTAAGTAAAAACCGAGTAACAAAGAGTAAATTGTCCCTAGGCAGAAC
>NZ_PNCU01000071.1:0-10476 GCF_005886915.1 Pseudoalteromonas sp. S3776
CACCAGGTTTTGATCCTGGCATTCCCAGGTTCAAATCCTGGTATCCCAGCCAACTTCTTCTACCAAAGAAACGTTGTATAAAGAATAAGAACTGCGGGAGTGGCGGAATTGGTAGACGCGCTGGATTTAGGTTCCAGTATCTTAGGATGTGAGAGTTCAAGTCTCTCCTTCCGCACCATGTTCTTAATTAGAACTAAAACTCATCCAAATTTAAAGTTGGGATATCGCCAAGCGGTAAGGCACCAGGTTTTGATCCTGGCATTCCCAGGTTCAAATCCTGGTATCCCAGCCACTTTCTAAATTATCCTGTATTTTTCCTCATTAGCATATTTGTGTATAAATTCATTTATATTAACTGGCTTGCTAAAATAATATCCTTGTAAATAATCACAATCCATTAGCGTTAATGTTTGTTTAAGATCGTTATTTTCTATTCCTTCTGCAACTACTTTACAATTAAGCCGTGTGGCTAAAAACAATGTCGACTCAACAATCGCATAATCAGCTATTTGTGTAAGCATATCTTTTATGAATGATTGATCTATTTTTATTTGGCTTACAGGCAACTCTCGCAGTAATACTAAAGACGAAAAACCAGTACCAAAGTCATCTACACTAAATTCAAACCCTCTATTGTTTAAATTTTGCATCATTGTGCGAGCGGCTTCTAGGTTTGTCATCATAGCGCATTCGGTTATTTCAAATATAATCGCGTCGCTTAGTGTTGGGTCATGCTTTACTAGCTCTTCAACAAACTCGTAAAACTCTGGGCTTTCTAAATCTTTAGTTGAAAGATTCACGTGTAACTGCCCTATAAAGCCAGCTGCTTTTAACGCTTTTAAATGTTTTATTGTTTCGAGCAGTACCCATTTTGAAATGTTCAGTATAAGCCCACTTTGCTCTGCAATACTAATAAACACTTCAGGGCTGATAAACGAGCCATCGCTTTGCGGCCAGCGTATTAATGCCTCTGCACCATGTACCTCGTTAGCTTTAGCATCAAAAATAGGTTGCAAGTAAAGCTCAAACTCATGGTTTTGAATCGCTTGTTTAATACGCGAGGTCATATTTGAAAGCTCGTTAGCACGAGCACTCAACGCCTCAAAGTAATGTACGTACAGTTGGTGCGTAGCTTTGGCTTCATGCAGTGCTAAGTCAGCTTGTTTTAATAACTCATTAGCATGCGACGAATGATTAGCAAAGGTGGTTATCCCGACAGTAACGTGGACACGTAAGCTGTGCTCGTAAATGTGAAATGGATGCTTGGTTGATTTTTTTATCGCTTCAATGCATAAATCAACAGTCTCATTAGTTGAGTCATCAATAATAAGTGCAAATTCATCGCCGCCCAAACGATATAGCTTAGCTATGCCGATAATATTATGACTGAGAGTTTTCGAAAAAATGCTGAGCAACATATCCCCTACTTTATTGCCGTATGAGTCATTAACAGACTTAAAGCGGTTTAAATCTATAAGCATTAAATAAAACGAAGGCTCGTACTTAACGTGTTTGTTAAGCACTAGGAAAAACTTTTTTCGATTAGGAAGGCCGGTTAAACTGTCGTTTTCGGCAAGGGTTCGTTGGCGCTTTGCAAAGCGGTCTATTTTTAAAATACTTTTATAACTAAGCTGAATAACTAAATATACAAAAGCCCCGCCGCCAAACAAAATGAGCGATACACTCGTTGCAATAAAGCCGTCTATATCGTTATTTACAAAATAATAAAGCACATACCAATAACCCACTATAAAGCTAAAAATAAGCGCAAGTAACAAAATCCACGATACACGGTTAGTTTTTTTACAAATTTTTATTGTAGGCACAATACTAAGCGTTAAAAGCAAAGCGCCAACGATGAGTATAAAAATAAAAAAATTATCCACAAACACACTACTTTTATTTGATTAGTAGTTTGAGTATGGCAAAAAAATGTAATAACGGAATAAATTAATAACAGATGTTCAAGTTGCGTCAGCAGGGGAGTGATTGGCTGTGCATTTGTTCAGCTAGCCAATCACTTAAGTTGATTTAATTAAGCTCTCCACTAATGGCATATTTTAATACCCAGTTTTTTAAAGGACCGGTATTGTTAGCCATTTTTAAAAACTGACTACGCGCCCATTTAAGCGGCGTAATGTGATTAGAAAAGCCAAAATAACACGCATCCATCATGCTCATCATTAACAGATTAGCCTTACGGCGGCTTCGCTCGTACTCTTTTAGCTTTATCGGGCAGCCAATATCATTAGCACCTTCTAGTAGCTGTGCCAGAGCAACCACATCTTGAAAACCTAAATTAACGCCCTGCCCTGCTAATGGATTAATTGTGTGTGCTGCATCACCCACTAGCACTACTCGCCCATTAGAGTAATTATTTGCATGCTGGCGAGTAAGCGGAAATACCGCATGGCTTTGTACCTCAAAATCGCCAGCAAGGGATGGAAATTTATTTAAAATATGCGCCTTAATTTGCTCAGTCGTTAATCCTTTAAACTTTTGTAAGGTGCTAGCGCTGTCGTACCAAATTAAATTTGCGTAGGGCGCCTGCATCGGTAGAAATGCTATAGGGCCTGTAGGGGTAAATTGTTGCCATGTTTTTACTTGCTGCGGCGCATCAAGCTTTATTAGTACACCCATGCAATGCTGCTGATATTGCCACCCCGTTACACCAATATTAGCTTTTGCACGTAGCTGTGATTGCCCACCATCGGCTGCTATAACTAAATCAGCAGTATAATGGGTATCGCCATAAATGAGGGTGATTGACGCACTATCTTGCTTAATAGCCGTTAAGGGAGCTGATTGCTCAATAACCTCAATGTTATAATGCGCAAACTGCTGCCAAAGGCTTGCTTGTATTAAATTGTTTTCAATTAAGTGGCCTAGGTGCGAGGTATTAATATCATCGCAATCAAATAATAGGTTGTCGCCACCACGTTCAAACGCTTCTAACTGCTGATAAGGCGCTAAACGGTTTTGCCTTAAAATAGGCATAGCCCCTAGCTCATCCAGCAAGTTTTCTGAAAAACGATTAATAGCCGATACTCGAATATCTACTTGTTCACTTGCTAAAATAGCGTCGGCGTTTATCAGTTTTTTTTCTATTATTTGTACTGATTTTCCTTGCTGAGCAAGCTTTATTGCCATGGCCGCTCCGACCATCCCTGCGCCTACAACAATCACTTTGTTTTTAGTCATGTTTTTCATCATTTGGTTAATACGTGAAACTGTTTTGATTGTACCGTAACTCACAGGATGTATGCGAGAGTATATAACTATCACGCTATTAAACTCCCTATGTATTGATTTGAGATCACAAACATGAAAACTATACTTGGATCTGGGCGGGTATCCAGCTAAAATACGCGTCCTTTAAGTGAGCAACCTTGCTCCTTAATCCCGTTTTAAGCACATTTTTGTGCCACTACCGAATTGAACACGAGGCTATATTTCAATGAGCAAAAAGCTGCATATCAAAACTTGGGGTTGTCAGATGAACGAGTACGACTCTCAGAAGATGGCTGATCTTTTAGATTCAACCAACGGCTACCAGCTAACGGAAGAAGCAGCAGACGCCGACGTTATTTTACTTAACACCTGTTCAATTCGTGAAAAAGCGCAAGAAAAAGTATTTCACCAATTAGGCCGCTGGAAGTTGTTAAAAGACGACAAGCCAGATTTAATTATTGGTGTAGGTGGATGTGTTGCCTCACAAGAAGGTGACTCTATTCGCCAGCGCGCCCCCTTTGTTGATGTTATTTTTGGGCCGCAAACTCTGCACCGTTTACCAGAAATGATTAAACAAGTGCAAGGCGACAAAGGCTCATCGGTGGTTGATATTTCGTTCCCAGAAATTGAAAAATTTGACCGCTTACCAGAGCCAAAAGCAGAAGGCCCGTCTGCATTTGTATCAATAATGGAAGGGTGTTCTAAGTACTGTACTTTTTGTGTTGTACCGTACACCCGTGGTGAAGAAGTTAGCCGCCCATTAGATGACGTATTATTAGAAGTTGCACAACTTGCTGAGCAAGGCGTACGTGAAGTAAATCTACTAGGCCAAAACGTAAATGCATACCGCGGTGAAACACACGATGGTGAAATTTGTTACTTCTCTGATTTAATTCGTTACGTAGCAGCGATTGACGGTATTGACCGTATTCGTTACACCACTTCGCACCCGGTTGAATTTACGCCTGATATTATTGATGCTTACGCCGATGTACCAGAGCTTGTAGATCACTTACACCTACCTGTGCAAAGTGGTTCAGACCGTATTCTTAATTTAATGAAACGTGGCCATACAGCGCTTGAGTACAAATCAACAATACGTAAACTGCGCAAAATTCGCCCTAATTTAAGCATGTCGTCAGACTTCATTATTGGCTTCCCAGGCGAGAGCAAAGCCGACTTTGAAGCCACCATGAACCTGATTAACGACATTGGCTTTGATATGAGCTTTAGCTTTATTTACAGTGCGCGTCCAGGTACCCCTGCCGCCGACTTGCCTGATGACGTATCAGAGCAAGAGAAAAAAGAGCGCTTATACCTACTACAAAACCGCATTACGCAAATGGCACAGCAAATTAGCCGCCAAATGTTTGATACAGAGCAACGTATTTTAGTTGAAGGTCCTTCTAAAAAGAACCCAATGGAATTACGTGGCCGCACCGAAAACAACCGTGTAGTTAACTTTGTTGGCCCACACACAGTGATCGGTCAGTTTGTTGATGTACGTATCACCGAAGCGTTACCAAACTCTTTACGTGGCGATTTAATTCGTACAGAATCAGAAATGAACTTACGTCGTGATGTTGCTCCTTCAGCTATTTTAACAAAAGCGGCAAGCGTGGAGCCAAAAATCGATACAACCAACGAAATTGGCGTAGCTACTTTCGTACCGTAGTTGTATAAATTCATTGCGCCAGTAACGCTTACTGGCGCACCCGAATAGGAAGTAATTTTGAGTAATCAGTTAAAAACATTAGAGATTTATTTAGAACCTGCCGACAACAAACGCCTTTCTTCTTTATGTGGACCGTTTGACGAAAATATCAAACAAATTGAACGCCGCCTAGGTGTTGAAATAATCCACCGCGACAACTTTTTTAAAGTAACAGGTAAATTGCACTCAAGTGCCGCGGCCGTAGAAATTTTAAAAAACCTTTATGTTGATACTCAGCCTGTTCGTGGTGAAATTGGTGAAATAGAGCCCGACAACGTTCATTTAGCCATTACCGAATCAAAAGCCCTAGAACAAGACGTGCCGCAAAGTGCCTACGGCAAAGAAATGTTTATTAAAACCCGCCGTGGTGTAATTAAACCCCGAAACGATAACCAAGGTTTGTATGTTGCTAATATTTTGCACCACGACATTACCTTTGGTATTGGCCCTGCCGGTACAGGTAAAACCTACCTTGCTGTTGCAGCCGCAGTTGATGCCCTAGAGCGCCAAGAAATTCGTCGGATATTACTTACCCGCCCTGCGGTAGAGGCCGGCGAAAAACTCGGTTTTTTACCAGGTGATTTAAGCCAAAAGGTAGACCCATATCTGCGCCCGCTTTACGACGCCCTATTTGAAATGCTTGGCTTTGAAAGGGTAGAAAAACTGATTGAAAAACACATTATTGAAATTGCCCCACTTGCATACATGCGTGGACGCACATTAAATGATGCATTTATTATTTTAGATGAAAGCCAAAATACCACCGCCGAGCAAATGAAAATGTTTTTAACCCGTATAGGCTTTAACTCTAAAGCAGTAATAACGGGTGATATTACACAAGTTGATTTGCCACGCGGAGCGCGCTCAGGCCTTCGCCACGCAATAGAAGTACTTAGCGATGTTGAAGAAATTAGCTTTAACTTTTTCCAATCGCACGACATAGTTCGCCACCCTGTTGTTGGCCGTATTGTAGAAGCCTACGAGCGTAATGACGAAAGCGAGCGACTAAAGCGTATAGAAAAGCAAAAAGCCAAAGAGCAACTTGCCGCTCAACAGACGCCTTCTACTAAAGAGTAATATTGTGAGCACCGAATTAGATTTACAAATAGCCTGTGAGTTTGACAACCTCCCAAGCGAAGAACAATTTGCACTGTGGGCCGATAAAGCCCTGAGCAAGTTTCGTGATGAGTCGGAGCTGAGCATCGTTATAAGCGATGAAGCCCAATCACAACAATTAAACAACGACTACCGTGGTAAAAATAAACCAACCAACGTGTTGTCGTTCGAATTTGAAGCACCGCCAGGCATTGATTTGCCATTAGTAGGTGATTTAATAATTTGCCCAGCCATTGTATTGGCCGAGGCAATCGAGCAAGAAAAGTCATTTCATGACCACTTTGCCCATATGGTTATTCATGGATGCTTGCATTTACTTGGATTTGACCATATAAAGAGTGAAGACGCTTTTGAGATGGAAAGCATAGAAAAGCAATTACTTGCAGAGCTAAACATAGCTGACCCATACCGGGACGAAATTTAAATTAACGGAGCATTTAGACGCAATGAGCGACGATAACTCGCAATCTAGCCAGGGTTCTTCTGGCAAAACGTGGATGGGCCGCATAGCCCAAATGTTGCAAGGGGAACCCCAGAATAGAGAAGAGCTGGTTGAAGTAATTGCCGACGCGCAAGAGCGTGACGTAATCGACCCAGAAACCAAAGAAATGATTGAAGGTGTGCTTGGTGTATCCAAGCTTAAAGTGCGCGATATAATGATCCCGCGCTCACAAATGGTCACACTTGAGGTCGACAGCCCCCTTGAAGATTTGATCCCCATGATGGTCGACTCTACCCACTCGCGTTTTCCGGTTGTGTGTGAAGACAAAGACCACGTTGAAGGTATTTTGCTCGCAAAAGACTTGCTGCCGCTTATTTTAAATAAAGACGAGCACCTACCCTCACTGCGAGAATATTTACGCCCTGCCATGGTAGTGCCTGAAAGCAAGCGCGTAGATACCCTACTAAATGAGTTTCGCCAGCAACGCTATCACATGGCAATTGTCATTGACGAATACGGCGGTGTGTCGGGCCTTGTCACCATTGAAGATATTCTTGAAATAATCGTTGGCGAAATCGAAGATGAGCACGACGAAGAAGAAGATCAACAAGACATTCGCCAACTTGCTAAGCATGTATACGTAGTACAAGCGCTCACCCCTGTTGATGACTTTAACGAGTACTTTAAAACAGGTTACAGCACCGATGAAGCCGATACCATTGGCGGTACGGTACTACACGCATTTGGCCATATGCCAAGTCGCGGCGAAACAATTGAAATAGACGACTATCAGTTTAAAGTAACTAATTCTGATAACCGTCGTATTTTACAACTGCAAGTCACCGTTCCTAAGGTTGATGAAAACGACAGTGAAGAAACTACTAACTAAACTCACCCTGTTAGTAAAAGATAAAAAAGCATGGCTCGCACTGGTTGCGGGCCTTATTTTAACTTTTGGCTACGCCCCTTACCAAATTTGGCCCATCGCATTTTTTAGCATTGCCGCCATTATTTTTTGTATCAACCCAAACAACACAGGCAAAGCGCACGCAAAAAGCGCCGCTAAATATGGCTTTATATTTGGCTTAGGCTGGTTTGGCGCAGGTATTAGCTGGGTGCATGTATCTATTGCTACTTTTGGCGGCATGCCGCTTATAGCGTCGCTCTCATTAATGGCTTTACTGTGCTCATATTTAGCGCTGTTTCCAGCACTCGCGTTTTGGGCTGCAACTCGCTTTGCAAGTGGCCCTAAAAGCATGGGTGCACTGCTCATTGCCACCATAGCCATGAGTGAATATTTACGTGGACACTTACTAACCGGCTTTCCGTGGCTAAGTTTTGGCTATACACAAACAGATGGTCCGCTTAGGCTACTTGCCCCCTATATTGGCGAATTTGGCTTAACGCTTACCTGTGTTGCTATTGGTCTTTCCCTTTACAGGCTCACCCAAAAAGAGTTTAAAACCCCATTAATAAGCGCAGCCGCTTTAGCGTTACTTGTTATTGGCGCATTAAATACCGGTAATAATCGCTACTCTGGCAAAGAAATGTCGACCTTATTGGTGCAAGGTAATATAAAACAACACCTGCGCTTTGAACCCAGCGAGTTTTGGACCACCATGAGTAAGTACCAAGATCTAACGCGCCCACATTGGGATGCTGATCTTGTGGTATGGCCCGAAGCCGCGGTGCCAGAAATAGAAGCCCTTGCCGACACCTATTTAGCCAATTTAGACAGCGCCGCATCGTTTAATAAAACCGCGTTAGTAACCGGTATTGTTGACTACCAGCTCGACACCAAAACTATTTACAACACCCTTATTGTGGTCGGTAATAAAGAGCACAACGACGAGCACGGCCATTACCGCTACCTAGACAAAAACCGCTACCGTAAGCACCAGTTGTTACCTATCGGCGAATTTGTACCATTTCAGGATATATTGCGACCTATAGCGCCATTGTTTGATTTACCTATGTCATCGTTTACGCGTGGCGATAGAGTGCAAAACAACTTACGCGCCAATGGCTTTAACCTGCTACCTGCGATTTGCTACGAAATAGTATTTGCCGATTTAGTGCGCGGAAATTACCAAAGCGACTCAGACTTACTCTTTACGGTAAGTAACGATGCCTGGTTTGGCGACTCCATTGGGCCATTGCAACACATGCAAATAGCCCGCATGCGCGCATTAGAGTTACAACGCCCGCTGGTACGCGTTACCAATAATGGCGTAAGCGCCGTATACGACCCAATAAGCCACACACAGCAAACCATGCCACAGTTTGAAGCGGCGACCATGAAAGCCAATATAAAGCTTATACAAGGCGACAGCGTATACAGCCAATATGGCAATGTGTTTGTATGGGGATTTGTGTTGTTATTAGTGATTGGTGGATTTGGGGTTAGATTTAGGAAATAAAATAGGGTTGATAGCTGTTTGAAAACAGCTATTGAAAGAAAGGTGTCCTGTTGGGGTTCGCTTCGCTCTACCCAACCTACACAAATTACTTTTTAATCCAACCTATGCTTAAAATATAGCGAGTACCTTGCTCTATTTTTAATACTTGGTGCCGCTCAATATCAGGCCTGAAAAGTTTAACTCGGCTGTGATTTATAATTGGATTTTCACACACAAACTCACCACCTTTCGCAGCATGCTTCAATACAATATTGAGCCTAAAATGTCTGCCAGTTTTAACTTTATCGGTATGCGGTTTTATTTCACTCCCCTGCGGGAATTTAATTAAGTAAGCATCCAATTTAAAAGGGAAGAGCATGTAGCACAATAACATTTTATCGTAGCCCGACGCTTGGCGACCCCGTTGCCAACTAAATAACTTACTCTGCATAAAACCTCATACCAATTAATAACTAGAAGTTTGAACTCTTATTTTACACAAGAAAAAAGTTTCTTTATTAACTCTATTCAAAGAGTAATTATTAAAAACATTTTAATAATTACCTGCTTTCACCCGTGTATTAACAATTAATTGTATCTTACCAATTATTTCTAAACTTACTCGACGCTCTGCTGATAAACGACTGTAATTTCCGATATCACTAAAGTAATTTATGGTTTTAGAAAGCGCTTCATTACCAAATTTAAGATAATTATTGATCTCTTCATCTAGAAGTTTATAAATTGCAGACGTTTCACTATGCATGGAACCGCTAAGTTGCTGGATATAGTAACCATCATCATTTTCAAACAAATACCACAATGAACCTACTTCAATAAGTTTCATAAAATCTGTCCTTCTTGAATAGTTCAAAAACCAAGCAACTTAAACTTTAATTCAGCAGAGTGTACTCTGCTTGCCTGCGGTCTTAGTAGAGTGCAGTGAATATCAATATAGCTACTCTTGCTTGGCTCTATAAACATGTCATCGCTTTTACCTAAACAATTACCAACAAATTTACCGTTTTCATCAAATGTGGACGCAATAACACCACCAGCATAAATGCTTTCGTTGCTTATATTTTTTAACTCTGCAGTAATTCTTACGCGCCCATTTTCTTTAAAAATACCAGAAAGGGTAAGTTTGTAATCATTACTTAAATCAGACGCGCTATCTAATGCTTTATTAGAAACCAGCTCTTTAAATCCACTATCCACCTCAGCAGCTATGGTAAGCGCGTATACACTGATGCCACCTAGCGTTGCTATTACAAACCCTACTCCCCAGAAAAAGCCTTTTAAAGTCTCATTAAAATTAGTACTCATTTAGTTCCCTATTAATTTTTTACCACTGAATTTCATTAACGATATATCCAAAGTAACTTTTTTCACCGACTAAGTTTATTCTCTTATTTCTGATGTTTTGTAGCTCGTGCGTATCTAAGTACCATCTAAATGAGCGTTCCTCGCCAGAGAATAAGTCAACAAGGTTTAACCTTATACATTGCTGCTCATCATTTATAGTACAGGCACTTACATCGGTTAATAAATATTCATAGGTTGGATCTTAAGAA